>NZ_JBEOPQ010000010.1:0-106867 GCF_040310285.1 Pseudomonas sp. HY2-MNA-CIBAN-0224
AGCTTGTCTCGCGATCTTTTAAAAGATCAAAAGATCGCGAGACAAGCTCGCTCCTACAGGGTGTGGCGCACACAAACCCTCCCACTCGATGCAACGGCCAAAATCAAAAGATCGCGAGCCCTTTCTTTAGCCCGTTAAAACCCGAACTTGTCACGCAAGCTGTAATACCAGGCACCTAGCGCCGTCAGCGGTGTACGCAACAACTGCCCGCCGGGGAAAGGGTAGTGCGGCAAGTCAGCAAACGCGTCAAAACGCTCAGCCTGCCCGCGCAGCGCTTCAGCCAGCACCTTGCCCGCCAGATGCGTATACGTCACCCCGTGCCCGCTGCAGCCTTGGGAGTAATAGATGTTGTCGCCAATGCGCCCAACCTGCGGCAAACGGGACAGCGTCAGCAGGAAGTTGCCTGTCCATGCGTAATCAATTTTTACGTCCTTGAGCTGCGGGAACGCCTTGAGCATCTTCGGTCGAATAATCGCTTCGATGTTGGCCGGATCGCGCGCCCCGTACACCACGCCACCGCCGAAGATCAGGCGCTTGTCGCCCGACAGGCGATAGTAGTCGAGCAAATAGTTGCAGTCCTCGACACAGTAATCCTGAGGCAGCAGCGTTTTGGCCAACTCCTCGCTCAGCGGTTCAGTGGTAATGACCTGCGTGCCACACGGCATGGACTTGGACGCCAGCTCAGGCACCAGATTGCCCAGATACGCGTTGCCCGCCACGATAATGAACTTGGCACGTACCTTACCTTGTGGCGTATGCACCACCGGGTTGGCGCCTCGCTCTATGCGTACAGCGGGCGACTGCTCGTAAATCGTGCCACCCAAGGATTCGACCGCAGCCGCTTCGCCCAACGCCAGATTCAGCGGGTGGATATGCCCGCCGCTCATGTCCAGCAGGCCGCCCTGGTAGAGATCGCAAGCAACCACTTCACCAATACGGCGCTTGTCCAGCAGCTCAAGTTGCGTATTGCCGTAGCGTTCCCACAACTTCTTCTGCGCTTCGAGGTGACCCATTTGTTTGCTGGTGATCGCAGCAAACACACCACCGTCTTTTAAATCGCACTGGATCTGATATTTGGCAACGCGGTCACGAATAATCTTGCCGCCTTCAAAGGCCATCTGGCCCAACAGCTGAGCTTGTTTGGCGCCGACCGTGCGCTCAATTACATCAATGTCGCGGCTATAACTGTTAACGATCTGGCCGCCATTACGCCCTGACGCGCCAAAACCCACTTTGGCCGCCTCAAGCACCGTGACCTTAAAACCGTGCTCCAGCAGAAACAAAGCACTCGACAGCCCGGTATAACCGGCGCCGATCACACAGACATCCGTTTCAACCTCATCCTGCAGGGCAGGGCGCTCCGGCGCCGGATTAGCCGAAGCCGCATAGTAGGACTGGGGATAAGGTGTGTTCGCCATTCTGCAACCTCTGTTTTATATTTTTTACGAGTGCGCCCGATGCTACCTCAGTTGAAATTCGCCCGCCAGCCAGCGCCAACTGAGTATTTTCGGGGTGAAAATAAAAATTTCGACTATTCATGGGGTTAGCTGCAAAAAAGGTGTTGACACCCCTCCGCAAATCTATAGAATGCGACCCCACAGCAGGCACGTAGCTCAGTTGGTTAGAGCACCACCTTGACATGGTGGGGGTCGTTGGTTCGAGTCCAATCGCGCCTACCAAACAAAATCCGCTCTGCTGGGCGGTCTAGAAGGGCTCACCGAAAGGTGGGCCCTTTTTTGTTGTCTAAAATTTAGCGTCCTCCTTAAATGCATCAGGCTAGCCGATAGCTCAAGGGTTGTTATGTGGCTCTGATGCTATACAGATTCTGTCCTTGTCGACGTGATCAAACCATTTATCCCTTAATTAGAGCTCGGCAGGTGCGTTATGGGCTTGGCATTCGGGTCAAAGTTTTTTCGGGTTAAGTGCTGCCCGGTTTGCATTTTGGGGTGAGTCTGCTTGGTGGCGGGGTATGTTTGAGTGGGTGTAATTCGCGGCTCATATTGAGCGACAATTTATGGCAAGTAATTGCTTTAGAAGGTAGGGCGGGTGGTCTTCTTATAGCTAATTACTCTGGATTCTACGTGGGGGGCAAAGTTGGCCGCTAAGCGACCTGAGGCGAAATCTGTGCGCAGGTTGGTAGGTAGTTGTCTGTGGTCTGGTGCGCTGGAGGGCTCACCGTGCGCTGCTACAATAAATGGAGGTCAAAAAAATTTATGCCAAACAGGTGGCGGTATCCGCGATGGCTGATGTTCATTTGAGCTGGAGGCTGCGGTAATCAAAGTTTTTTAGTCTTTTCAAATGATTGTGGTCGAATTGTTCTAAGTATGCGGGCGTTAACGTGAGATGGAGAGGGTGGTACAACAATTGCTCAAGTGGCTATCCGTCAGTCAGGTATCGTTTTTTGTGGCGCACTAGAAAGGTTGTGAAGTTATTGCATGGCTTAAAAACTTGTCGTGAGGTCTTCAATTGGTGGGTTCAAGCGAGCGGGATGCGTTTGGTGATTGTTTGATCTTGATTGTGTCGGTAATGAAAAACCAAAAACGCCAAAAAAATGACGATGCCAGTTGTTTTAACTTGGTGATGCAGCTTTTTTTGCTGGATTATCCAAAATATTGACGATATCATTTTGGTGGCTTATCTTGATGTATATAAAGTGGCGTTGCGGATGTCCTTTTTAGAAAGTCAGCGTCACGGGAAATGTCTATGAATCGTACAGATGACATATCGAATCTTTTTGGTCGATTCGGAGCAAGTGCTGAGAGTTATCACGAGTTCGATAGTCAGGTCGATTTCAAAGAGACTCAGCCGGCTCAGGAGCAGGAAGAAATGCCGTCTGGCTCAGAGCTTGCCCCCGTTCCTGGTAACGTCCCACTTGATCCTGTAGCTGAAGTGCTCGAAGAGCTTATCGAGCCTGTGCAGGTTGACGTGCACTCCTCGCTGCATGAAGTATCTTCAGTATCGTCTGCTCCTGTCGTAGTGGGCGATTGCTTGCCGGTTGTTGAGGCTTGTCTCGCGTCTGAACTGCTTGAAGTTGAAGCCGCTGCATTACCAGTGCCGACTTCGAGTACTGCTGAGCCCACTGCGTTGCCAGAAGTTATTGATGCTGGTGATTGTTTTGAGGCGTCTGCTACAGGGGCTGAATTCGAGCAGTCAGTTGAGTTCCGAACGCCGCAGGAGCAGTCGTTTTCAGCAGTGACTTCTGTTACTGCGCCAAGCCAACTGCGTAATCTGTTGTCTGAAATCGCTCAGGAGCGACCGGCTATAGAGGCTGCTGGCCAACTGCTTGCGGCCGAAGAAGCGTCAGAATCCGGGCGCTCTGATGTGTTGCTGGTAGAACAAAAGCAGGCTTTGCCAGCAGTTCCTCCTGTCACTGCACCTGGCCAGTTGCGCAACCTGCTCGCTGAAGTAGTGCTGGCCCGTCAGGCAGAGGCACAACTCCTAGCTGAGGAAGCGTTGCGTCAAGCGGCAGCCCGTGGTCGTCCCGCCAAGTGCAAGGCGCACATTGTGGTGATGATTTCGCTCAAGGGTGGGGTCGGAAAGACCACTCTGAGTGCCGGTCTGGTCAGCAGTTTGCGGCTTAAGGGGGGGCGAGCGCTGGCAATCGATCTTGATCCGCAAAACGCGTTGCAATATCACCTAGGGGTCGAGCACAGCGTGTCCGGTTTCGGTAGCTCCAGCATGGCAGGGCTCAACTGGAGCGAGAGGTGGCAACGCGCTTTTAACGATGCTTTGCTGTTGCCCTACGGCATATTGAGCGAAGACGAGCGGAGTTCACTGATTAAGGACATGACCGAAGACCGCCATTGGCTGGCTCGCCAATTAGACAGCATGAATCTGGATGAAAACGATGTAGTGGTGATCGATACAGCGACCGGCAACAACCTGGCATTGATGCAGGCCCTGGATGTGGCGGATGAAGTACTTGTTGTGACGACGGCTGATGCGTCGAGTTTCATGGCCCTGGATCAGATCGATGGCGTGTTGGGCGAGAGCGATGCTCGTCCGGCGTATTCACGTTGCAGCTACTTAGTCAATCAGTTCGATGCCAGCCGTGAGTTTTCACGGGATATGCTCCAGGTTCTTAAGCGACGCCTTGGGGAGCAGTTGATGGCGGTTATTTCCCTGGATCATACCTTGGGTGAAGCGCTTGCCTATGGACGAAACCCTTTTTCAACGGTTGAGCCTTCGCCGGCGTGTGAAGACGTGTTGAATCTCGCAAAACAGCTAAAGGCCAGATTCGAAGCTACACCTGTTCAAGGGATTGAAGGTTGATGATAACAACAACTCCAGAATCCGGAGCCCCGTCTACACGCACGCAGCGTTGGGCCCAGGCATTTTCTGATCGTATTGAGCGGTGGCCGACGGCATTACGTCGAACTCTGGGCATAGGTGTGACCCTCTTAAGCTGCTTGCTTGCCATCTTTATTATCATTACGCCTTTTGAGTTGTATGCGCAGTGCATCTTTGGTTTGGGCTGTTTCATGGTGGCGCTGATTTTGCGCAAGATCCCGGGTCGCCTTACGGTTCTGATCTTGATCGGCCTTTCATTGACGGCGTCGTTGCGCTACATGTATTGGCGCGTCACGTCGACCCTGGGCTTTGAGAGCTGGGTCGACATGGCCTTCGGTTATGGGTTGGTGCTGGCTGAACTATATGCGCTGGTTGTGTTGGTCTTCGGTTACTTGCAAACAGCCTGGCCATTGCGTCGTCAACCGGTTTTGATCAAGGGGCCGCCCAGCGAGTGGCCCGTTGTAGATGTATTTATCCCGTCATATAACGAATCTCTGGATATCGTAAAGCTGACGATCTTTGCAGCCCAAGCAATTGACTGGCCCAAGGACAAGCTTCGCGTGCATGTACTCGACGATGGTCGGCGTGAGGACTTCCGCGAGTTCTGCGCCCAGATCAATGTCAACTACATTACTCGTGACAACAACCGTCATGCCAAGGCTGGCAACCTTAACGAAGCTCTTAAAGTCACTAGTGGCGAATTTGTGGCATTTTTTGATGCTGACCACGTGCCAACACGCTCGTTCCTGCAAATCAGTATCGGCTGGTTTCTCAAGGACCCCAAGCTTGCGATGCTGCAGACGCCGCACTTTTTCTTTTCTCCGGATCCATTCGAGAAAAACCTCAACACCTTCCGCTCTGTACCCAACGAAGGTGAGCTGTTTTACGGCTTGGTGCAAGACGGAAACGATCTGTGGAACGCAACCTTCTTCTGTGGCTCTTGTGCAGTGCTGCGCCGTGAGCCATTGCTGGAAGTTGGTGGCGTGGCAGTAGAAACCGTAACTGAAGACGCCCACACAGCGTTGAAGCTCAACCGTGCCGGTTACAACACAGCTTATCTGGCTATTCCTCAAGCAGCCGGTTTGGCCACAGAGAGCCTGTCGCGACATATCAGCCAGCGGATTCGTTGGGCGCGAGGGATGGCGCAAATTTTTCGGACGGATAACCCGTTGTTCGGCAAGGGTCTCAAACTGGGGCAGCGCTTATGCTACCTCAACGCAATGTTGCACTTTTTCTATGGCTTGCCGCGGCTTGTGTTCCTGACTGCGCCACTGGCATATCTGTTTTTCGATGCTCAGATTTTCCATGCAACAGGGTTAATGATCACGGCGTATGCGTTGCCGCACATTTTTCATGCGAGTTTGACCAACTCGGCTATCCAAGGGCGTTACCGTCATTCGTTCTGGAACGAGGTGTATGAGACCGTCCTGGCCTGGTACATCATGGGTCCGGTACTGATGGCGCTCGTAAACCCAAAGTTCGGTGGTTTCAACGTTACCGACAAAGGCGGGATCATCGATCAAACTTTTTTCGACTGGAAGCTGGCCCGGCCTTATATCGTGCTTCTGGCGCTCAACGTTGCAGGCATGATTTTCGGTTTTGTGCAGCTTGCAACAGGCGATGAGGGTGCTGTTACGACCTTGCTGATTAACTTGGTTTGGACGGTCTATAACCTGATCATCACCAGCGCTGCCGTGGCGGTAGCCAGTGAAACCCGTCAGGTGCGTTCAGAGCCGCGGGTTGCAGCCGAGTTGCCGGCGTTGTTGACCTTGGACGATGGTCGTTCAATAGAGGGCGTCACTCAGGACTTTTCACAAAAGGGCATGGGATTGCGTTTGCCTGAAGGCTTTAGCGTGCCTCAAGGGGCGCGGGTCAAGCTTTCGTTGTATAGAGATGATCATCCCAGTGTGTTCCCGGCAAGCATTGTGTTCAGTCGCGGCTCCTTGCTCGGTCTGCAGTTTGATCACTTGACGTTGCGCCAGCAAAGCGAACTGATTCGTCTGACGTTTTCACGTGCTGATACCTGGGCTTCTACATGGGGGCATGGCCAAATCGATACTCCTCTGACTGCTTTGCGCGCTGTTACCCGCATTGGTTGGCGGGGTATTCATGCACTTTTTCAAGCCACGATCATGGAAGCACGACAGTTCTTTCAGCGTCGTCGTGTCGGCCCCTCCACTCCAGAAAACGTAATGGACAAATGATGAAATCAAAGTCTTTCGCTTTCAGTAATCTGCGCGACCCGCGTCGCACCCTGGCAGGCATTGCATGCGCCTGGCTGGCGTTGAGTGGCGGCACTGTATTCGCCGAAACTGCTGCTGCGCCTGCTACTTCAGTTGCGCCTGCAGTGGCCAGTCCGCAGGGCTACACCGTTACGCTCAAACAATTGGGACGAAATTATCCAATGACGTTGCGTGGTGTAGATTCGACGGACAGCGTCAGCTTCAATGTGCGCGCAGATTCTATTGTGACTGGCGCCAAGTTGAATTTGCAGTATTCGTATTCGCCTGCATTGCTGGCGGAGTTGTCGCAAATCAACGTGCTGATCAATGACGAGGTGGCAGCGAGCTTACCTTTGCCTAAAGACAAGGCCGGACAGCCCCAGCAGCAGACAATCGAAATTCCGGCGCATCTGATCACCGAATTCAATCGATTGAGTCTTCAGTTTATCGGCCACTACACCATGAGTTGCGAGGATCCTCAGCACACCAGTTTGTGGGCCAAGATAAACAACAGCACCAATTTGAGCCTTGATATATCGCCATTGGCATTACCCAACGATCTGTCGATTTTACCGCTGCCATTTTTTGACCGCCGTGACGCGTTGCCATTAAACCTGCCATTTGTATTTGCAGCTTCACCGGACAACACCACATTAGAGGCAGCTGGTGCGCTGTCGTCCTGGTTTGGTGCGCTGGCCAGTTACCGCGGTGCCCGGTTTTCGTCAACCTTTAACCAGATCCCAGCCAGCGGTAATGCCGTGGTTCTGCTTAGCGGACCGGGTGAGCTGCAACTGGATGGGGTGAGCTTGCCAGCAGCCAAGGGCCCTAGCATCAATATCATGACCAACCCCAATGACCCGAATGGCAAGTTATTGCTCATCACTGGTCGTGACAGCGCAGAAGTCAAGCGCGCAGCCACAGCGCTGGTCTTGGGAAGTCAGGCGTTGTCGGGCAACAGTGTGGTTATTGACAGCCTTGCAGTAGTGCAACCGCGCAAGCCTTACGATGCGCCAAACTGGTTGCCAACAGATCGCAAGGTCAAGCTCGGCGAACTTCTTCCCGAGCAGCAGTTTAATGTATCCGGTTACAATCCTGGCGATATCGTCGTGCCATTGAACTTTCCCCCTGACTTGTTTACTTGGCGAGATGATGGGGCCCCTCTGGACCTTAAATACCGTTACACACCGCAAGAGAAATCTAACAACTCGTCATTTATCATCAGCTTCAATGAAGCGTTGATTCAATCACAGAGCCTGCCATCAGAAGAAAAGCTCGACAGCAGTGTGTTGAGTTCGCTTAAAGCTAACAATGGCAATTTGGAGCGCGAGGCTAACGTGCGTTTGCCGCTGAACTCGGTGGCCCTGCAGTCACGCCTGCAACTCCGCTACATGTTCGATTACATCAAGCAGGGCGAATGCCGCGACATCATCATCGACAACATGCGCGGCTCTGTCGACCCTGAGTCTACGCTGGACCTGACCGGGTACGACCATTTCATCGCGATGCCTAACTTGGGCGTGTTCAAAGACGCCGGTTTCCCGTTCACCCGCATGGCTGACCTGTCAGAAACTGCGGTGGTGCTGCCTGATCACCCCGGCGTTGCTGAACTGAATGCGTTCCTGACCGTGCTCGGCCGTTTTGGCCAGTCCACCGGTTACCCGGCGGTTGGCGTGCAAGTGATCGAAGCTGACAAAGTGGCGGGCGCCGCAGATAAAGACCTGCTGGTGTTTGCCTCGGACAACAACCAGCCGTTGCTGTCTCTATGGGCCGATCGCCTGCCGGCTTACGATGCTAATGGCCAGCAGAAATTCCATCTGTCTGACCTGCCGATGCGCGTTCGCGACTGGTTCAGCCCGGATCCGGAAGCCAACTTGCGTAAAACCAAGCTGGCGATGGCGTTCTCCGGTGGTGCGCGCAGCACTTACCTGACGGGCTTCGAATCGCCGCTCAAGAGCGGTCGCAGTGTGGTGGTGATCGCAGGGGGCGGCCCTGACGGCCTGGCGGATGCGACCAATGCCCTGATTGGCGGGGAGGATTACAACCAGTCGGTCCAGGGCAGCCTGGTGGTGGTTCGCGATAAAGCCGTCGAGGCGCTGGTAGCTGACGAGGATTACTACGTCGGCAACCTGGGCACGATCAAATACCTGCAATGGTTGATGTCGCGCCACGTGCTGTGGGTGCTGGTGCTGACTGGCCTGGGCGTGGTGGTGCTCAGCGGGCTGGCTTACCTGGCATTGCGTGCACGTGCCAACAAACGGTTAGGTGACTGATCTGCCATGAAGGTTATTTCCAGCTCTGCATTGAACTCACTTTTGCGCAGTAGACGCACCGTATTCTCTTGGCTGGGCGGTCTTCTTGCTGCCGTTAGCTTGAGTCCTGCTTTGGCAGGTAATTCAGTGTGCAAGAATGAAAGTTGGCCATTGTGGCAAGCCTATGCAGCACGTTATGTGCAGGATGATGGGCGGATGCTCGAGTCAAGCGTCGAGCCCAATCACAGCACCTCTGAAGGGCAATCCTATGGAATGCTGTTTGCCTTGGTTGCGAATGATCCTCAAAGATTTGAGTCACTGTGGAAATGGACAACTGCCAATTTGGCAGGTGCTGACATAAATATCCGTTTGCCAGGATGGTTGTGGGGGCGTGGAAAGGATGAACAGTGGCAATTGCAGGACGCCAATTCAGCCTCTGATGCCGACTTGTGGATGGCTTATTCATTGCTCGAAGCTGCCAGGGTATGGCAGCGTCCGGATTATCACGATGATGCTCTGCGCTTGCTGAAAACTATTGAGTCGAAGTTGGTGATGAGTCTTCCTGGGCTAGGCAAAATGGTGATTCCCGGCCCTGAGGGGTTTGTCCAGCCTGATCATCTTTGGCGTCTTAACGCCAGTTATTTGCCGATTCCACTTTTGCGCCGCCTCGCCAAAGAAGCACCGAACGGTCCGTGGAAAGAGGTTGCCGAAAACACCGTGAAAATGGTTAAGGCCTCGAGTCCTGAAGGCTATGTTGCTGACTGGGTCGGTTATAGGGCAACAGGGCCGAAAGAAGGCCTGTTTGTCGTCGATCCGGTCAAGGGTGACATCGGTAGCTATGACGCAATCCGAGTCTACTTGTGGGCCGGTATGACCCCTAAGTCTGATCCGCTGGCGGGGCCACTCCTGTCTAGCCTCAACGGAATGTCTCTTGGTACGGGGTCAACAGGTTTCCCACCTGAGAATGTTCAGACCCAGAGCGGGGCACTCAAGAGGCAAGGACCTTTCGGGTTTTCTGCGGCGTTGATCCCCTATTTTGAAGCGAAGGGGCAACCCTGGTTAGCGGATATACAGCGGCGTCGAGTAGAAGAGTCGCTAAACGCCGCGTTGCTTAACGGTGGAAACTCAGGCAGCGAACCGTTGTATTACAACACTATGCTTAGCCTGTTCGCGTTTGGATGGGCAGAAAAGCGTTATCAGTTTCGTGATGATGGAACATTAAAAATGTCTTGGGAGACGCCATGCGTTCGCGCAGAAACTCGCTAGTTATCGGCCTAATGACTGCTGTTATTGGCGCAACGGCCCATGCTGAAAACAGTGATGTGCAAAAAGTGTTGATCGAGCAGGGTCAATACTGGCAAGCGCGCTCTGATGCCCCACGCGCTGCTGAGGCGTGGGAGAAAGTACTACGACTTGATGCCAAGCAAGTGGACGCACTGTATGGCATGGGGCTGGTCTCTCTCAAAATGAACAAGCCTGAGCAGGCGAAACAATACCTTGCCCGTTTGCAGGCATTGTCGCCCCGGCCTTGGCTAGCAGCGCAGCTTGAGCAGGATATTGCCCTTACTGATCCGAAAAATATTGCATTGCTCGCTGAAGCGCGACGCTTTGCTGATAGTGATCAGCGTGATCAGGCAACCGAAACGTTCCGAAAGCTTTTTGCAGGGCGAACCCCAGAGGGGCAAGTCGGACGAGAGTATTACACTAACCTGGCTTTCAATCCGACCGGTTGGCCCGAAGCGCGCAAAGGTTTTGAGCGTTTGTTGCGTGAAACGCCAGACGAGCCGATTCTAGCGCTATTTTATGCCAAGCACCTTGTTCGCCATGAAGACAGTCGAGCTGAGGGGATTCGGGCATTAGCGAAACTCTCGACTCGAGTGGACATTGGCGGTGATGCGGATGAAAGCTGGCGTCTCGCATTGGTCTGGATGGGGCCGCCGAACGCAGTACAAGTGCCTCTTTTCGAGCAATTTCTGAAAGTCCATCCTGATGACCAGGGGATTCGCGATTTATTAAACAAAGGCAAGTCTCAATCCGTCGCAGCAAGCCGGCCCGTGGCTTGGCAACCGGATCCATTGGTTGCGCGTGGATTACAGGCGCTTGAAAAGAACGATCAGGCTAGTGCAGAGCAAGCTTTTTCTGCTCGGTTGAAAAATAAATCTAACGACCCCGACGCACTTGGCGGCATGGGAGTGGTTCGCCAGCAACAGAATCGTCTTGCTGAGTCTGAGCAACTGCTCAACCGAGCTATTGCCAATGGTGGCTCACGCTGGAAACCGGCACTCGACAACGTGCGCTACTGGGCATTGCTTCAACAGGCGCGGGGCGAGGCGAAGAACCAGCCTGCAAAGGCTCAGCAAAGCATTGCACAAGCGATGCGCCTTAACCCCAAGGGGTTTGAGGCGCGGTTGGCGCTAGCAGATGTACAAGCTCAAAACGGCCAGCTGGATGCCGCGCAGTCCAACTACCGTCAGGTTTTGGCCTCGCAGCGTGGTAATGCCCAGGCTGTGCAGGGCTTGGTGAATGTGCTATCGCAATCAGGCCAGGCTGATGAAGCGCTGCGCCTGCTTGATACCCTGACTCCCGCCCAGCAGGCTGAGGTTGGCGGGGGAGGGCGTTTGCGTGCCCTGCGGTCTACTCAGAAGGCAAAAATTGCCGAGCAACAAGGTGACACTCGCGGGGCACAACAAGCTCTGTTGCAAGCGGTCAAAGATGCCCCTGATAACGTATGGACCCGGTTTGACCTGGCAAGGCTTTACCTTAAGACCGGCGAACCTCAGAAAGCGCGTGACCTGATCGACAGTTACCTCAAGGCGCACCCGACAGATGTCGATGCACTCTACACCAGTGCTTTGTTGTCTGTTGAGATGGAGCAGTGGGATGCCGCGCAAGCTGCTATCAGCCGAATCCCGGTTGGTCGTCGCACTGCTGACATGAACGAGTTGGCTGATCAGATAACGCTGACAGTGCAGATCAAGATTGCAGCTGCGATGGCTCGTCGGGGCCAGAGACAAGAAGCGCTGGCTTTGCTTGACCGCTTGCAACCAATGGCCACCCGCAGCCCTGATCGCATGGCAACTTTGGCTTCCGCTTATGTGGATGCGGGAGACTCGCAGCGGGCGTTGACCATGATGCGTGACGTCATCAATCAGACGCCAACCCCGTCTGCCGATCTGATGCTGCAGTATGCCAACCTGCTGCTGAAAACCGGCAATGATGCGCAGGTCAACTCAATCCTGCGTGGTTTACAAAACCAGCGTATGAGTGTTGCCACCCGCAAACGCTACGATGATGTGCTTTATCAATATCGGATTCGCCAAGCTGATTTGCTGCGCGAAGCGGGTGACCTGGCGGGTGCTTACGATACCCTCGCGCCGGCTCTGGCCTCGCGTCCCGATGATGTCGGCGCTGTTTCAGCCCTGGCCCGTATGTACGCCACCAGCGGTGACAATGCCAAAGCTTTCGAGTTGTACAAGCCTTTGTTGCAGCGTCAGCCCAATGATCCGCAGATGCTCCTCAATGCGGCCGATGCAGCTGTATTGGCGCATGACAACGGTTATGCCGAACGGGCTCTGGAGCAGTATGAGAAGCTGCAAAACTTCGATCCGCAGTCATTGGAACAGGCGGCACGTATTTATCGCAGCATGGGTAAAAGCAGTAAGGCAACCGATTTGCTACGCAAAGCCGTAGGCATTGAGCAGAGCGAGCAAAAACGTAGCCTGGCGTCTCAGATGGCAACGTCCAATACACCTGGTAACCCTTTTGCTGGCACATCTTCGCAGCGTTTTAAAGAGGGGCGCGCAGCGCTGGATACTATCCCTGCGCCGACGCAGGCGCTTCTGGAGTCCTCCTCATATACGTCGTCCAGTTCAGTGCCGTTACCGGCGGACCTGTATGCCGACCCGTTAATACGCAGCAGGGCGCCGGCAGGCTCGACAGTTGCTGTGGTCCCTGGTGTTCGTCTGGGCGGCGATACAGCTAACCCATTTGCGCCTTCAGGGACGGTCAACGTTGCTGTAGAGCAAGTCAGCTCTGCTCAGCGCGCTTTGGACAGTATCCTGCAGGAACGCAGTGGATACGTTACCCAAGGCGTTACGATCCGCAGCAATGACAGTGAATCCGGCTTGAGTAAGCTAACAGACGTCGAAGCGCCTCTTGAGGTGAATATTCCGGTCGGGGATGATCGTTACTCTGTTCGCGTAACCCCTGTTTCACTGACTGCCGGCCGAGTAGGCACTGATGCTGCCGAGCGTTTTGGCAGCGGTGGCGAATCGGCCGACGGTATTGGCTCGCAGCGCGATCAGGGTGTGGGTGTGAGTGTGGGCTACGCGCGCCCGGATGAAGGCATCAAAGCCGATATCGGGACCACTCCAATGGGCTTCAAGTACAGCACGATGGCTGGTGGTGTTAGCGTCGATCGCCCGCTTGAGAGCAACTCTAATGTTCGATACGGCGTCAACGTCTCTCGGCGCCCTGTCGTCGATAGTGTGACCTCATTTGCCGGTACTACTGATGGCCGGACGGGGCAGTCATGGGGTGGGGTTACAGCCAACGGCGGGCGCGGGCAGTTGAGCTATGACGACCAGGAAGTCGGTGCCTATGGCTATGGTTCGTGGCACAAGCTGGTTGGACACAATGTTGAATCCAACAGTCGCACAGAATTGGGCGGCGGAGTGTACTGGTATCTGCAAAATGTCGAAGACTCCAAGCTGACTCTCGGCTTAAGTGCTACCAGTTTGAGTTTTGAAAACAATCAGGATTTTTTTACATATGGGCATGGTGGCTATTTCAGCCCCCAGAGTTACTTTGCTCTCGGTGTACCGGTCACATGGTCTCAGCGTAATGACCGTTTGACTTATCAGCTAAAAGGTTCGGTGGGTGTTCAACACTTTGAACAAGATGCTGCGGACTACTTCCCGAATGACAAGAATCTGCAAGCAGCCAGCGGCAAGCGCTATTCAGGCCAGAACAAAACCGGCATCGGCTACAGTTTGAGTGCGGCTGGGGAATACAAGTTCGGCTCAAACTTTTTCCTGGGTGGCAACCTGGGACTGGATAACGCGCAAGACTATAAGCAATACACAGGCGCACTGTACCTGCGCTACATGTTTGAGGACATGAATGGTGCGATGGAACTACCGGTAAGTCCTTACCGTTCCCCTTATTCAAATTAATTATCTGGAGCCTTCAATGCCTTCTTCTGTTCTTGCTGGTATGACCTTATTGGTGCTTGGAGAAAGCCACATGAGTCTGGCGGACCATTTGATGGAGCCGTTGCATGCCAACTTGACCCAGCAGGGTGCTAATGTGCATTCGATTGGTGCCTGCGGTGCCAGTGCCGGGGATTGGCTGGTCACGAAAAAAGTCGATTGCGGTGCCGAAGAAAAAGGCAATGGCAAAATAGTGATCAAGGGACGCGATGCGACGACCACCCCTATCAAGGACTTGATTGCTGCTGACAAGCCTGATCTGGTAGTGCTGGTGATTGGAGATACGATGGCTTCCTATGACAACCCGGTTTTTCCGAAGGCCTGGGCATGGCAGAACGTTTCAAATCTGGTCAAAGAAATTACAGCGAACGGTGCCAAGTGCGCATGGGTAGGTCCTGCATGGGGTAAAGAGGGCGGCCAGTACAAAAAGAACGATCCACGCACCAAGCTGATGTCGGCATTTCTGGCGTCCAACGTTGCACCGTGCACTTATATCGACTCGTTGCAGTTCTCCAAGCCCGGTCAATGGGTCACTACAGATGGGCAGCATTTTACTGTGGCCGGTTATAAGTCCTGGGCTAATGCAATTGGTGAGGCGTTGGGCAAATTACCCGCGGACGCTGTCAGCAATAAAGGGGCTAAATAGTGACTCGTTTATTTCCCATGTTTACCGCTATTGCAGCGATGGGGGTCAGTACGACGCTAATGGCTGCAGAGTTCGCCCTGTATCCGACAGGGCCAAGTGAAGACTCGGCATTCATTCGCTTCGTCAACGCCAGCCCTGCGCCGCTGGAGGTGGTTGCTCAGCCTGGGCAGGCGCCGCTGCGTCTGGAGACGGCGCTGCCGGTGTCGCTGTTGTTTCCCGTGGACTCCAGCAAACCGGTCAAGGGCACGCTGGTCAGTGGCGGGCAGAAGTTGCCCATCGATTTGAAGATCGAGCCCAGTGAGTTTGTCACGGTGTTTGCTGTGCCGGATGGCGCGGGTATTCAACAGGCTGTGGTGCGCGAGCCCGACACTGACTTCAATGCTTTAAAGGCATCGCTGGCGTTTTTTAACGTCGATGCGTCGTGTGCCGATGCAGGGCTGCTCGCTGCGGGCCGTAACGCTGAGTTGTTCAAATCTGTACCGGTCAACACCGCCCAGCGCCGCATGATCAATCCGGTGCAATTGTCGGTGCAACTGGTGTGCGCGAATGCCAATGTCGGCGCTGCGCTGGATCTGGGCCAACTCAAGGCGGGCGAGCGCTACAGCGTGATGTTGGTGCCTTCTGCCAACGGGCCGCGGTTGTTGCACGCAACGGACACTCTATCTCACTGATCGGATTCTGCAGCCGCCATGGTCTTCGCCTCTCTCGAGTTTTTGACGTTATTCCTGCCAGCATTCCTGCTCATCTATGCGCTGGGCAAGCCGCAGTGGCGTAACGTCATTTTATTGATCGGCAGTTGGTTGTTTTACGGCTGGCTGAACCCGATGTTTCTCGCGTTGCACATGGCGTTGACCGTGGTCGCGTGGGTCGGCGGGCTGCTGATTGACCGTTCGCGGGAAGACTCGAAGGGCCGTGTGCGGTTGTTGGTCGCGCTGATCGTGTTCAACACCGCTGTGCTTTGCTGGTACAAGTACGCCAACATCCTTGCGGCCACCTGGATGGAGTGGATCACCTATCCGGGTGCCATGCCGCTGGAATGGCAGCGCGTGGCGTTGCCTGCCGGGTTGTCGTTTATCGTGCTGCAGGCGATTTCTTATCTGGTGGACGTGCACCGCAAGACCGTGCCGGTCGAGCGCAGTTTTGTGAACTACGCCACCTACATTTCGATGTTCGGCCACTCGATTGCAGGGCCGATTATTCGTTACGACTGGGTGCGCCGCGAGCTGGTTAAGCGTTACTTCGACTGGCAGAACTTCTCGCTGGGTGCCCGCCGTTTCATGATCGGCATGTGCATGAAAGTGCTGGTGGCCGACACCCTGTCGCCGTTGGTGGACGTGGCGTTTCATCTGGACAACCCGTCCTTTGTCGATGCCTGGATCGGCTGCCTGGCGTACTCGCTGCAACTGTTTTTCGACTTTGCCGGCTACAGCGCCATGGCCATCGGTCTGGGCTTGATGCTGGGCTTTCACTTCCCGGAAAACTTCAATCAGCCGTACCTGGCCCCAAGCATTCAAGACTTCTGGCGCCGATGGCACATGTCGCTGTCCAGCTGGTTGCGCGACTACCTGTACATCGCCTTGGGTGGCAACCGCAATGGCGCCTGGAAAACCTACCGCAACCTGTTCCTGACCATGGCCATCGCCGGTCTGTGGCATGGCGGCGACAGCTGGAACTACCTGCTTTGGGGCGCTGCGCACGGTATTGCACTGTGTGTGGATCGCCTCTGGTCGCGCTCGACCTTGCCAAGCATCCCGCCGGTGCTGGCGCATACCTTGACCCTGCTGTTTGTGTTTATGGCCTGGACGTTGTTCCGCGCGCCGGACTTCCATTCGGCGTTGAACATGTACGCCGGGCAGATTGGTTTGCACGACTTTGCACTGGGTGATGCGCTGGCCGTGACCCTGCGTTCGGCCCATGGCCTGGCGGCTTTGCTGGGCATCGCCTGCATCCTCGCACCAGCCTTTAAAAGTTGGTATGAGCAACGCTTCGGCGGCTCAGCACTGTATGCACCGATAGCGGCCGTGTGGCCGGTGGCGGGCTTTCTGCTCTCGTTCGCGTTGATCGCGAGCCGTGAAGCGGTGCCTTTTCTGTACTTCCAGTTCTGATGGCCGAGCCCATGCCTGACTCATCCCCAAAAGCGGTTATGCCGAGTGAATTCACAGCCCGTATCAGCAAGCTGTCCGGCTGGGTATTCGCCGCGTTTTTGCTGGCAAGCTTTGCCTCGGCAGTCTGGTTAATGGTCAGCGGCAAGGTACAACTGTTGCCGCCCAACCTCACCCAAGACCAAGTGCTGCATGGCGAGGTCACCCATAAAATCGCCAAGCAATTGTCGATGGCGGCGGTGCCGGAACGCGCCGCCGATCTGGAGCGCGCGGCCAGTTGGCTGACCTTCCATGACACCGGCGCGCGGGTGCGTCCGGGCTGTGACGGCTGGTTATTCCTGACCGACGAAATGCGCATCAACCGTCACGCCCAAGACAATGCCAACACCAAAGCGGCAGCGGTGGTCGACATTCAACAGCGCTTGGCCAAACGCGGGATTCAACTGCTGGTAGCGGTGGTACCGGACAAGAGCCGGATTGGCGCTTCACAACTGTGCGATTTGCGTCGCCCGGCGCAATTGCAGGACCGCGCGGTTGCCTGGGTCGCGGCGTTGAACAAGGCGGGCGTCAAGGCCATCGACCTGGCGCCCACCCTGCAACCGTTGGGCGCCGAGGCGTTTCTGCGCACTGACACTCACTGGAGCGAAGTGGGCTCATCGGCGGCTGCCAAAGCGATTGCCCAGCACGTGCAGGCCATGGGCATCAACGCCACCCCGCACACAGACTACGAGCGCACCGTGCAAAGCCCGGCCCGCCGACCGGGCGACCTGGTGCACCTGGCGGGTCTTGATTGGTTGCCGGTGAGCGCCCAGCCCGCCCCGGAAACAGTGGCGGCCAGCGAATTCAGCGAGAAAAAGACCGAAGGTAGCAGCGGGGCGGCCAGCGAAGATGACCTGTTTGGCGACGACAACCTGCCCAACATCGCGCTGATCGGCACCTCCTTTTCGCGTAACTCCAACTTCCTCGGCTTCCTGCAACAGGCGCTGGCCGCGCCGGTGGGTAACTTCTCCAAGGATGGCGGCGAGTTTTCCGGCGGTGCGAACACCTACTTCAACAACCCGGCCTTCAAAGACACCCCGCCCAAACTGGTGATCTGGGAAATCCCCGAGCGCGACATCCAGACGCCTTACAGCGAGACAATTGAGTGGGCCAAGTAAAAGAGCTGCTAATGCAGCGATTCAGCAAAATGGTGAATCAGATGCGGGCATGACCTTGTGTAGCTTCAAGTGCTAGCTTTGGCAAAACAGACTCCGGGCTATCTGATGACGAGTGAAGATATTGCAATTGAAGAGGCCGCACTTGAGTTTGTGCGAGTGAACCGCTCTTCGCTCGAGGCTGAAAAAAATGACTGCCAATAAGGCCGAAAAACCCAGTCCCTTGGCCGATTTTTTCTGCAACGCATCGATAGAGAAGAAGCGCGAAGTCTTCAACATCGTGATAAGCAAGGCAATTGCCTCTCAGCGCAGCGTTGTCGAAAAGGCAGAAGCCATCAAAAAATCCCGTAAGAGCGCCTAACTCCAACTTCTTCAACTTCGTGCAGCGCCTGGGTAGTCTTGGCGCACGCAACTCCTGTAGCAGTTGACGAGCTCAGCGAGGCTACGTCCGGCTGCGAAGCAGTCGTAAAGATCTTTTACTGGCGCCGGCAGCATGAGGCGCCGCGGTCTATGCTCACAGTCCTTCGCCATTTCTCCAAAGGACCTCAGCCATGACCGAAAAGACGTTGTTTGAGCCTTACGCCCTTGGGCACCTTACGCTGGCCAACCGCATCGTGATGGCGCCGCTGACGCGTAACCGCGCGGGTAAAGGGTTGGTGCCCAGTGAGTTTGCGGCAGAGTATTACAGCCAGCGGGCCTCAGCCGGTTTGCTGATCTCAGAAGCCACGCAAATTTCTCAGCAAGGGCAGGGCTATCAGGACACGCCCGGTATTTATTCCCCGGCGCAAATTGACGGCTGGCGTGCAGTGACTGATGCCGTGCATGCCAAGGGCGGGCGGATCTTTGCCCAGTTGTGGCATGTGGGGCGGATCTCCCACGTAGACCTGCAACCCGATGGCGGTGCTCCGGTCGCGCCTTCAGCGCTGCGTGCCGAGAGCAAAACCTTCGTCAATAACAGTTTTGTGGATGTCTCTGAACCTCGGGCGCTGGGGCTTGAGGAACTGCCGGGCATCATCAGCGATTTTCGTCAGGCCGCGGCCAATGCCATCGCGGCAGGTTTTGACGGGGTCGAGATCCATGGCGCAAACGGTTACTTGCTGGACCAATTCGCCAAAGACGGCGCCAACCTGCGTGACGACGCCTATGGCGGTTCCATCGTCAACCGTGCCCGCTTGTTACTGGAGGTGGCGTCGGCGGTGGCCAGCGAGATCGGCCCACGGTGCACCGGTATCCGTATTTCGCCGGTTTCTCCGGCCAACGGGATAACCAGCAGCGATCCGCAGGCGCAGTTTGATTACATCGTCGACCAGTTATCGGCGCTCGACCTGGTGTATCTGCATGTAGTGGAGGGTGCGACCGGCGGGCCGCGTGATGTGGCGCCTTTTGACTATGCCGGGCTGCGTCGACGTTTCAAAAACACCTACATCGCCAATAACGGTTATGACCTGGCGCTGGCGAAGCAGCACTTGGCTGAAAACAGGGCTGATCTGTTCGCTTTCGGGCGGCCATTTATTGCCAATCCGGATCTGGTCGAGCGCCTGAAAACCGGTGCGCCTCTGGCTGAGCTGGATCCGCACACCCTGTATGGCGGTGGCGCTGCTGGATATATCGACTACCCGGCGTTGTAGTCGCTGACGAGGCACGAAGGCTGCGAGAAGAGATAGATGAAATGGTTTTCGCAGCCTCATGCTTCGGCAGCGGCTACAGGTTTTACGGGTTTAATTGGTTATTCGTTGGATGCCTGGCGGCTGAATAACACTGGAAAATGGCAGGGGCGGCTGGATTTGAACCAACGCATGGCAGGATCAAAACCTGCTGCCTTACCGCTTGGCGACGCCCCTGTATCTGTTGCGAAGAGTGCCTGGCACTCTGTGTGACGCTGCTTACTGCGAGGTCTTTAAGATCTGCTGTAAGAGTGGGCGAGAATATATCGACATTTTCTCGGCCTGTGAACCCCCTAGATGAAAAAAATCACGTAAAAACAGCCGCTTAGTGTTTTTTTAGGGCATGCCGAGAGGTTTTTTGCCCTTAGGCACGGTTGTCTGGTCAAAAAATAGCCTTGCGCTTGTGAAATTTACCGCGTAATTTTTCATGAAATTAAGATAAATAAATTTCATGGCGGTATAAATGTGCCTTCAAGGCTGTGTGGAATCAGGGCGTGAATAAACAAGAAGAAATCGCTGCGCTGGCGATCCTCATTCACGATCTGCGCAAGCACAAAAAAGTCACCCTCACGGAACTGGCCGACAAAATTGGCCGCTCGGTGGGCTTTATGTCCCAGGTCGAACGCGGTCTGTCGCGGCCGACAGTGGCGGACCTTACCGCCATCAGCGAAACGCTGGACGTGCCGACCACCTATTTCTACAACATGCCCAAGCCCAAAGCGTTGTCCTGGGTCACCCGGCCGGACGAGCGCCGCACCCTGTACCTGGCCAACGGCATCACCGACATTCTGGTTTCGCCGAAAATCCGCGCATCGTTTTCCATGCTCGAAAGTCTGCTGGAGGCGGGTGCCACCAGCGGCGAACGGCACATGCTCGACAGCTCCGAGCAGGGCGGTTATGTGCTGGAGGGGGAGTTGACCTTATGGCTGGGCGACGACGAAGACCCGGTGACCTTGCGCGCCGGCGACAGCTTTCAGTTCGACAGCAACACCTTGTGCCGTTACGCCAACCTGACCGAGCAGCTCACACGCGTGCTGTGGGTCTACACCTGATTTAAGGATGAATACGATGGATGCTGCGTGCTCTGACCTGCTGGCCGAAGTGCGGACCTTTCGCCAGCGCTACCCGGATGTGCGGTATGTCGACCTGATTTCCCTGGACATACCGGGGCATTTCTACGGCAAACGTTATCCGATCGACATGCTGGAAAAAGTCGCGGGGGGCAGCGCGCTCAAGTTGCCGCAAAACTGTGTGCTGTTGGGGGCGCAGGGCGGGTTGTTCAAGATCGGTGATTATTGCTTTAACGATGGTGACCCCGATGCCGTGCGCCGTCTGGTGCCCGGCACACTCAAGCCGGTGACCTGGGAAGGCCAGCCACTGGGGCAGATGCTGATTACCTCTGACGGCACGGCAAAACCCATCGAATTCGAGCCGCGTGAAGTCCTCGCGCAAGTGCTTGATCGCCTGGCCAGCAAAGGCATTCATCCGGTGGTGGCGTTTGAGCTGGAGTTTTACCTCTTTGATAAGCACCTGCGCGATGGCCTGCCGCAATTTGCCCGTGACCCGTTCACCGACGACACCGATGACCAGCCCAACATGCACATTGAGCGCCTGTCGCGTTTTGCCCCGGTGCTCAATGAAATGGTTGAGGCGGCGCAAATCCAGGGTATCGATGCCACGGTCATTACCGCTGAACTGGGCCCTGGGCAGTTTGAAATCAACTTCGGCCACCTCGACGATGGTTTGCGTGCCGCCGACTGGTCTGCATTGTTCTGCCGTAGCACCCGGGGTGTTGCGATGAAACACGGTTACCGGGCCAGCTTTATGTCCAAGCCCTACTTGCATCAGCCGGGCAGCGGCATGCACGTCCACGTCAGCCTGTATGACGCGGCGGGCAACAATCTGCTGGCGGCCAATCAACAGCAACCGCTGCGCCACGCCATTGCGGGCTGTCTGGAACTCTTGCCCGCGTGCATGCCGATTTTTGCCCCCAACCACAACGCATTTCGCCGTCTGGGCGGCACCACCAACATCGCCACCCGCGCCAGTTGGGGCTTTGAGGACCGCGACGCGTGTTTGCGGATTCCCGAGTCAGACAGCAAAAACCTGCGGGTCGAATACCGTCTGGCGGGCGCCGATGCCAACCCGTATCTGGTGTTGGCGGCGATTTTGGTGGGGCTTGAGCACGGGCTTGAATCGGCCAAAGAGCCGATCGCGCCACTTAACGAAGACCGCAACAGCGGCGTCGACTTCCCGCTGGACATGCTCGAAGCCGTGCGCGCCATGCAGCCCCAACCGCAGTTGCGCGCAGGTTTAGGGGCCGAGTTCGTCGACGTTTATTGTGAAAACAAACGCCAGGACCATCTGGCGTTTATGCAAGACATCAGCGCGCGGGAGTACCGCTGGTTTATGTGAGGCGGTCTTTGTCCAACCTGCAGGTTGTTCGAAATGTATCTGAATTAAGATACATTTCGCAAAGACCCGCCCCGTGATCAGGTAAACACCATGTCCAGCGATGTATCGAGCGCCACCCCACGATTCTGGCGTGACCCGCAGATGCCCTTTATCGAGGCGCGCTCAATCGCCGATGGCCGCAAGGTGTGTTATGCCCGGCATTCTCACGAAGTGTTTTCCATTGGCGCGATCACTGGCGGGCGCTCTACTTACCTGCACGAGAAAATCCGTCATACCGTCAGTACTGGCACTGTAGTGTTAATGAATCCGGGTGAAGTGCATGCCTGCAACCCCATTGAAGACCAGCCATGGTCTTACCTGATGTTTTATGTCGACCCGCAGTGGTTGGCAGGCATTCAGCACGCCAGCGGGCGCGGCGCCAGGCAAGCGTTTCAGCCCATTGCTGCGACGCACACGCAATTGCCCGAACTGTTCAACGGGTTGCTTGGGTTGTATGCGCAACTGATCGATCCCCTTAGCGAGACGCTGGCCAAGCATGAAGCTGCCGTTGGCTTTTTCTCGCTGTTGCAGCAGTCATTGGGCGGCTCGAAATTGCTCCCCAGGGTTGCCAACCGTCGCATAGAGCGTGTCGCCGCGTACATCGATGCGCAATTCATGCACTCGATCCGGCTGGAAGACATGTGTGAAGCAGCTAATCTGTCGCAGGCTTATCTGATTCGTGCGTTTGAGCAGCGCTATCACATGACGCCCCATGCCTACCTGACCAATCGCCGGGTGCAGCATGCCCAGGCCCAACTGCGCGACGGCACCTCCATTGCCGCCATTGCCCAGTTAAGCGGTTTTGCCGACCAGGCCCATTTGCAACGGGTGTTCAAAAAGCACCTTGCGGCCACGCCGGGTCAATACAAGGCTTAAATCCACAATAACGACACCGCGCAGGATGCCAGCAGCAATGCCATGCAGCGATTGAACATCCGTATGCGTGACGCGTTGTGCAGGTAGCGGTTCAGAAAAGCACCGGCGTAGACCCAGCACGCCACTGACACATAGCAAATCACAAAGTAAATCAGTGCGAAGGTCCAGATCAGCGTGGCTTCGCCGCTGGCGACAAATGCTCCCATCCCTGCGATGGCGGCCAGCCAGGCTTTGGGGTTCAGCCACTGCATCATCGCGCCGTTCATGAACGACGGTTGCAGTATCGTGCCTTGGGCATCGAGGCGCCCGTTATCGGCTGCCAGCTTCCAAGCCAGGTACAGCAAAAAGGCCATACCGGCCCAGCGGATCAGGTCGGTGAGCAGCGGCCATTTTCTCAGCACCTCGTGCAGCCCAAACCCTGTGAACAACAGCAGCACCACAAAGCCCACCGTTGCGCCAAGAACATGGCGCAGGCTGGGCCCCAGCCCGAATTGCCTGCCGCAACTCAGCGCCACGACATTAACCGGGCCCGGTGAAATGGAGGCCGCGAGGGCGAATACAGCCATGGAAACGAGCACGCTCATTCTTCAACTCCTGCTTGTCAATTAGGGGGCAAGTATGCGGAGTTGAATGACCCGGGTATTGAACAAAACTGCCCAACCTAAGCAAAGAGAGGGCGTATTCGTTGACGAGTTACGCGCTCGCGCTGCTGGGCGGGTTAGAACGTTTGCCCCAGCGAGAACTGGAAGATTTGCGTCTCGGCATCGGTCGGTTTGCGCACCGGGAAGGCCAGGTTGACGCTCAGCGGGCCCATCGGGCTGTACCACGTCACGCCCACGCCCAACGAGCTGGCCATCTGGCTCAGGTCTACGCCGTCGCAGCCGGTGGTGGTACTCAAGTGGCACTTGTCCGAATACACGCTACCGACGTCCCAGAACAACGAGGTTCGCAGTGATTTGTTGTCCTTGATGAAGGGGATCGGGAACAGGTATTCGACGCCGCCGGTGATCATGATGTTGCCGCCCAGCGCGTCGGTTTTGCGATCGGTGTAGTACTCCTGGCCCATGCTCGCGTATTTGCCGGTGGCCGGGGTGTTGCGTGGGCCGAGGGTGCCGCTTTCAAAGCCGCGCACTGAACCTTCACCGCCTGCGGTGTAGTTTTCATAGAACGGCAGGCCGTCGGTTGAGCCGTAGCCATTGCCGTAGCCCAGGTTGGTATGAAAACGCAGCGAGGTGGACTGTGTCAGCGGCAGGAAGGTCTGGCCGCTGTAATCGATTTTGTAGAAACTCAGGTCGCTGCCGGGCACCGTGACCATCAGGTTGAGGTTTTGCGAGTAACCGCGTGTCGCCAGAATCCCTTTGTTCAGGGTCGATTCCGACCAGCCCAGGTTGGCTTTGAAGTTGGTGAAGGACTTGCCGTCGCGCTGGATAAAGTCATAGATCTCGTCGGCGCTGTAGGTGCCGGGTTTGAGTTCGTCATGCTGCGCGGTCAGGCCAAAACTGACCCGTGAGGTCTCGTTGATCGGGTAACCCAGGGTGATCCCGGCACCGTAGCTGTTGATCGAGTAGTACGACACGCCATCGTCGTAATAATCGTTGTAGTCGGTTTTGTTGTAGAACGCGTTGTAGCCAAGGCTCACCCCGTCCGGGGTGAAGTAGGGGTTGGTGAAGCCGATGTTGTATTTACTTTGGTACTCGGAGCGGGTCAGGCCAAGGCTGGCGGAGTTACCCGTGCCCAAAAAGTTGTTCTGGGTGATCGAGCCGCCGAGGATCAAACCGGCGTTCTGGGCAAAGCCGACGCTGGCGGTGATCGACCCCGAGGCCTGTTCTTCAACGGTGTAGTTCACGTCCACCTGGTCGTCGACACCCGCCACGGCCGGTGTTTCAACGTTGACCTCCTTGAAGTAGCCCAAACGCTCAAGGCGCACCTTGGACTGGTCAATCAGGTAGGTCGAGGCCCAGCCACCTTCCATCTGGCGCATTTCACGGCGCAGCACTTGGTCTTCGGTCTTGGTGTTGCCACGGAAGTTGATGCGGTCGGCGTACGCGCGCTTGGCCGGGTCGACCACAAACACGATATCAACCGTGTGGTCGTCTTTATTCGGTGTTGGCACCGCGTTGACGTTGGCAAAGGTATAGCCTTCGTTGCCGAGGCGCCGGGTGATCAAGTCCGAGGTGGTGGTCATCAGTTTGCGCGAGAACACCTGGCCTTTTTGCACCAGCAACAAGGCTTTGATCTGGTCCTCAGGGATTTTCAGGTCGCCGCGCAAAGACACGTCGCGCACGGTGTACTTTTCACCTTCATTGATATTGACGGTGATGAACACCTGCTTTTTATCAGGCGAAATCGAGACCTGTGTCGAGATGATTTCCATGTTGATGTAGCCGCGGTCCAAGTAATAAGAGCGCAGGCGCTCCAGGTCACCGGTGAGCTTTTCGCGGGCGTATTTGTCATCGTTCTTGAAGAACGACAGCCAGTTGGTGGTCTTGAGGGTGAACTGGTCGTCGAGTTCTGCCTGATCAAACACGCTATTGCCGACCACGTTGATGTGCTTGATCGCCGCCACCTGGCCTTCGTCAATCTTGATCTTCAACTGCACGCGGTTACGCGGTTGGGAGACGACTTCGGTGTCTACCGAGGCCGAGTAACGGCCTTGGGCGACGTATTGGCGCAGCAGTTCGTTGCGCACGCCTTCAAGGGTGGCCTTCTGGAAAATCTCGCCTTCGGCCAGCCCCGATTGCTTGAGGCCTTTCATCAGGTCGTCGGTGGAGATGGCCTTGTTGCCTTCTATATCAATGCTGGAGATAGACGGGCGTTCAACCACGGTGATGACCAGAACGTCGCCATCGCGACCCAACTGAATGTCCTGGAAAAACCCGGTTTTAAACAGTGCCCGGGTGGATTCGACCAAGCGCTGATCATCCGCTTCTTCGCCGACATTCAAGGGCAGGGCGCCGAACACGCTACCGGCGGAAACCCGCTGCAAGCCGTTGATTCGAATATCAGAAATTTTGAAACCTTGGGCATGTGCAAGGGTGGCATTGAGCAGCAGTGCAACCGAGCAGAGCAGGCGCGGAAAATTCATCAAGATCTTTATTTCCAGAACACATCGACAAGCAGCGCTGGCGGGCGTGCGGATGACTCGAGCAGACGCCATGCTCCGCGAGCCACGCAAGCGGGTGGAGCGCCAGCATAAAAGCTCGGGGCGTTTGGTGCGGTTAACCCAGTGTCAAGTTAGGTAAAGGTTGGCGTTACGCGATGACGCTGCACGGTTCAGCTACGATAATGCCTGGCCCCCCTTTGCAAGAGTTCGCCATGATCCGTGTATTGCTCGTCGACGATGACCAGGAACTGACTGCACTGCTCAGTGAATATCTGGAGCGCGAAGGTTTTGCTGCGACCGCCGTGCACAGCGGCGAAGAGGGCGAAGTCCAGGCGTTGTCCGGTCGCTACAGCATTGTTGTTCTGGACGTGATGTTGCCCCGGCTGTCGGGGATCGAAGTGCTGCGGCGCATTCGTGCGCGCAGCCAGGTGCCGGTGGTGTTGCTGACCGCCCGTGGCGACAACATTGACCGCATCACCGGCCTTGAGCTGGGCGCGGATGACTACGTGCCCAAACCCAGCTCGCCGGGTGAACTGGTGGCGCGCTTGCGGGCGATCATGCGTCGGGTCAATCCTGCCCCTGACCAGACCGCGACCGAGGTCATCAAAACCGGGCAGTTGGTGCTCTGGCCCGGCAAACGCCAGGCGCTGTGGCAAGGCAATGAGCTGGGCCTGACCAGCACGGAATTCAGCCTGCTCGAAGAACTGGCCCGCTGCGCCGGGCAAGTGGTGAGCAAGCAAGATTTGTCGCTCAATGCCCTGGGCTGCCCGTTGACCCGCTATGACCGGCGCATAGACGTGCACATCAGCAGCATTCGGCAAAAACTCGGCCCGCGTCCTGATGCCAAAGCCTGGATCCAGAGCGTGCGCGGCCTGGGCTACCTGTTGATCGCTGAATAATGAAAGCGAGTCGACTGTTCTGGAAGCTGTTTCTGGCGTTCTGGCTGGCCACCACGTTGACGTTTTTTGTCGGCATGGGCTTTGTGATCCTGAGTAAATCAAAACCGGGAGACCCGCACCTCGACACCATCCTGACCAGCGAAATTCACCTGCTTGAAACCTTTGGTGTCGAGTCGGGCATGCAGTTGCTCACGGTCTGGCGCCACCCCGATGACCAGGCCATTGGCGTGTATGACAGCAGCGGGCAATTGCTGGCCGGGTCACCCGTATTGCACCCGGTGTTTGAGCGCGCGGTGCTGAGCAAGGAAGGCATCGAACTGTTTATCCGCTCGACCCGCGCGCCGGGTGAACACGGCGAGCCCGGGCCGGAGTTTGGCGAAGGGCCGGGCCTGATGCCGTTGATTATCGGCACGGTGATGAGCGCGTTGTTCAGCGGTTACATGGCCTTTTACCTGACCTGGCCGTTGACCTTTTTGCGCCGCGCCATGAGTGACGTGGCCCAGGGCCGATTCGGGACGCGGGTTAAACCGATGATGGGCGGGCGCCGTGATGAAATCGTCGACCTGGCCGAAGACTGCGACCGCATGGCCAACCAGCTGAGGCTGCTGGTCGAGGCGCAACAGAGCTTGCTGCATGACATCTCCCACGAATTGCGCTCACCGCTGACGCGCATGCAAGTGGCGATCGGGCTGTTGCATCAAGACCCTGGGCGTAAAGAAATGGTCGAGCGCATCGAGCGCGAGTCGGTGCGCATGGACACCCTGATTGAAGCGCTGCTGACCCTGGCCCGCGTTCAGGGGCGGCCCGACAGCATCGAGCGGGAGCTGGTCGACATCATCGAATTGCTCCGATTGATCGTTGAAGATGCGCAGTTTGAGGCGGGGGTCAAAGACTGCGAAGTCACCTTGCAGGCGGGCCCACCGTTTGTCAGCCGGGTGAGCGGTGAACTGCTGTATCGCTGCTTTGAAAACGTGATTCGTAACGCCGTTCGCCATACCCGCCCCGGCACGCGTGTGCGGGTAACCACCCAGACCAGCCTGGCGGGCAACAGCTTGCAAGTGCAAATTACCGACCATGGGCCGGGGGTTGAAGAACCGCGCCTGAAGAGCATTTTCCAGCCCTTCGAGCGCGGCGCCAGCGAACCCGGTGGCGGTTTTGGGTTAGGGCTGGCAATTGCTTCACGCTCGGTGGAAATGCACGGCGGCACCATCGTCGCCTACAACCAGCCCTCGGGCGGCCTCACCGTAGAAATCAGCCTGCCCAAAGACCCCGTGTAGGAGCGAGCTCGCCTCGCGATCTCATAAAAGATCAAAAGATCGCGAGGCAAGCTCGCTCCTACAGTTTGAATCGCGTACACCCTGTAGTCGCTGACAAGGCACGAAGGCTGCGAGCAAACACCCCCCGTAGCAGTTGACGAGCCTTGCGAGGCTACGTCCGGGCGCACAGCGGCCGAAAAAAGAGCCAAGATCAAAAGATCGCGAGGCAAGCTCGCTCCACAGGTTTTGTGATCTTTACACGATATTACATAGCCTTGACGGCTCTGTACGCCTTGCCCCCGTAGACTTCCCGCTCAGCACTGTCTGAGGTTGTGGTGATGCCATTGAGTGGAGGTGAACATGTTTTTGGTGCATAAAAAAGGCTTTGTCGCGGGCAAGAAAATGGTCGATGGGCTGGTGCCCTACGATTTTTTTTGCGAAGACAATCCGGCCATTAATCTGTTTGTGTTTACCGGTTCGAACGCCCAGGGCAAGGCGTCGGCAGAGCAAACCTTGTGGGGGTTTACCCGCCTTGAACGCTTTGAGGCATTGACCGATACGTTGGTGTCGCACAAGAAGAATCAAGACTGGTTTCAGACCGTCAATGTGCTCACCGGCCCCGCCCAGAACGGTACCCAGAATGTGAAATTCCAGCGCGTGCTGAAAATCATCAAGCACGTCAGCGTCTCGAATCGTGTGCCGAGCAAAGTGCAGTACGAGATTCTCACGGATGAGGGTGACACCTACTTCACCCTCAAGTCCGTGGCCCCGGACAGCGCGCAAACGGTTATTTACGCGGCTGACCAGTAAGCATCAGTTCAGCGCCTCACGGCTTGGCTGACCATTGAGCAGGCGCTGGATTCCTAGCGGGTTGGCGTTCTTGAGCGCATCGGGCAGCAGGCTGTCCGGGTAGTTCTGGAAACACACCGGACGCAGGAAACGGTCGATGGCTAGGCTGCCGACCGATGTGCCACGGGCATCCGATGTCGCCGGATAAGGCCCGCCATGGACCATGGCATCACACACCTCAACCCCGGTCGGGTAGCCGTTGATCAGCAAGCGGCCAGCCTTGTGCTCAAGTACCGGCACCACTTCGGCAAAGGCTTGCAAGTCCGCAGGCTCACTGATCAGCGTGGCCGTGAGTTGACCGTGCAGGCTGTGCAGCGCTTGCAGCAACTGCGCTTTGTCGGCCACTTCAATGACGATGGTGGTCGGGCCAAAGACTTCTTCTTGCAGCACCTCGGCACCGCCGATCAGCAGGCTGGCATCGGCCTGGAACAGCTGCGGGTGCGCCTGATTGCCCTGTTGTTGCGAACCTGCGAGATGGCGAATGCCTTCGACCGAAGCCAAATGGCTGAGACCTTTGACATAGCTTTTCAGGCCACCGGCATTGAGCAGTGTGTGCGCCGGTTGGGCGCTGAAAAACGAGCCCAGTGCATCGACAAAGGCGCTGAACGCTGGTGAGGCAATCCCCAGCACCAGGCCAGGGCTGGTGCAGAACTGACCGGCGCCGAGCATCACCGAGCCACCCAACTCTTTGGCGATCTGTTCGCCGCGCTGTTGCAAGGCTTCTGGCAGCAACACCACCGGGTTGATGCTCGACATCTCGGCAAATACCGGGATCGGTTGCGGACGTGCCGCCGCCATGTCACACAGGGCGCGACCGCCCGACAGTGAGCCGGTAAAGCCGACTGCTTGAATCGCCGGGTGCTTGACCAGCGTTGCGCCAACCCCGGCGCCGTAGATCATGTTGAACACGCCCGCAGGCATACCGGTGCGTTCAGCAGCTCGAATAATCGCCTGCGCCACCCATTCGGCGGTTGCCATGTGGCCGCTGTGGGCCTTGAACACCACCGGGCAACCGGCAGCCAGTGCCGCTGCGGTGTCGCCGCCTGCGGTGGAGAACGCCAACGGAAAGTTACTGGCGCCGAAAACGGCGACCGGGCCGACGCCGATGCGGTATTGGCGCAGATCCGCGCGAGGCAGCGGTTGGCGTTCGGGCAGGGCCTGATCGATCCGCGCGCCATAAAAATCGCCGCGCCGCAGTACCTGGGCAAACAAACGCATCTGCCCGCTGGTGCGGCCGCGCTCACCCTGAATACGCCCGGCGGGCAGGGCGGTTTCACGGCAAACGATGGCCACAAACGCGTCGCCCAGCGCGTCGATTTCTTCGGCAATGGCTTCTAAAAATTCCGCACGGCGGCTGGCGGGCAAACTGCGAAAGGCCGCGAAGGCGGCGCTGGCCGCGTTGGCGGCGGCGTCTACTTCGGCGTCGGTGGCCTGCACAAACTGATACGGCAGGGCTTCACCGGTCGTTGCATCCAGGCTTTGCAAATGAACAGCGCCAGCGCCGCTGCGCTGGCCGCCAATAAAGTTCTGGCCGGTAATCTGGGTCATGTCCATCTCCTTGAAAAAACAATGAAACCCGTGGGAGCGGGCAAGCCCGGTTCCCACAGGTGTGGTGTGTCATCACGGGCTTAGGTAATTGCACCGATCTGCCATGGCACAAATTCGTTTTGGCCGTAACCGTGCTGCTCGCTTTTACTGCGCTCACCGGAGGCGATGCGCAACATCAGGCGGTAGATGTACTCGCCGCGTTCTTCGATGGTCATGCTGGCGTCGGCAATGCCGCCGCAGTTCACGTCCATGTCTTCTTCCTGGGTCTCCCACAGGCGGGTGTTAGTGGCCAGCTTGATCGACGGCGAGGGCGCGCAGCCATAGGCCGAACCGCGCCCTGTGGTGAACGCAATCAGGTTGGCGCCGCCCGCCACCTGGCCGGTGGCCGAAATCGGGTCGTAGCCCGGCGTGTCCATAAACACCAGGCCGTGGGCGCGCACCGTCTCGGCGTATTCGTAGACATCGACCAGGTCACTGGAACCGGCTTTGGCCACGGCGCCCAGGGATTTTTCGAGGATGGTGGTCAAGCCACCGGCCTTGTTGCCCGCCGACGGGTTGTTGTTCAGCTCGGCATTCATGCGCTTGCAGTAGTCTTCCCACCAGTGAATCCGCTTGATCAGCTTTTCACCGACTTCACGGCTGACCGCACGGCGTGTGAGCAAGTGCTCGGCGCCATAGATTTCCGGGGTCTCGGAAAGGATTGCAGTCCCGCCCGCTGCGACCAGGCGATCTACCGCATTGCCCAGCGCCGGGTTGGCGGTGATGCCCGAGTAGCCATCGGAACCGCCGCATTGCAAGCCGATGATCAAGTGTTTGGCACTGACCGGCTCACGCTCGACGCGGTTGGCCTCGGCCAGCAGGGATTTAACCTGCTCAATGCCGCTGGCAATGGTTTTCGACGTGCCGCCCGTGCCCTGGATGGTAAAGGCGCGCAGGAACTCACCTTTTTCCAGGCCCTGGGCCTCCAGCAAATCCGCGATCTGGTTGGTTTCACAGCCCAGACCGATCATCAGCACCGAGGCGAAGTTGGGGTGAATCGCATAGCCGCCCAAGGTCCGGCGCAGCATGGCCAGAGCTTCACCGCCGGGGTCGACTGCGCACCCAAAACTGTGGGTCAGGGCGACCACGCCATCCACGTTGGGGTAGTCGATCAGGGCCTGCGGGTTGATGTCGCGGCGAAAGTGATCGGCGATGGCCTTGGCCACCGTCGCCGAACAGTTCACCGAGGTCAGGATGCCCACGTAGTTACGGGTAGCGACGCGGCCATCCGGGCGCACGATGCCCATAAAGGTGTCTTGGTCGGGCGTATGAATCCCCCGCGCATCCACACCAAAGGCGTAATCGCGCGAAAAATCCCCCATGGCCAGGTTGTGCACATGCACGTGTTCACCGGCTTTGATCGGCTGGCTGGCGAAGCCAATGATCTGCCCATAACGGCGAAGCGCCTGGCCGGCCTGCAGATCACGGGTCGCGATCTTGTGGCCCGAAGGGATGGCGTCCAGCGCTGTCAGCCCTTCGGACTCAAGGATCAGGCCTTTGGGAATGGGCTGGCGGGCAATCAGCACATCGTCCAGCGGGTTGAGTCGAATCACGGCGTTGGCAGCATTTTCACTGCCTGTTTTAGTTATGAGTTGCATCAACAGTTACCTCAGTGAAAGGCTCAGGCCAGACCGCGCTCGCGGTAGTCGATGAGGGATGAGAACAGCATCAGACCGAAAGCCATCACCACGAAGAAGATCAGCGCGAGGAAGTACGAACCGGTGAACTGCACGATCAGGCCGATCAGGATCGGTACGATGACACCGACCATGTTGCCGCAGAAATTCATGCTGCCGCCCAGTACGCCCGCCTTGGATTTACCGCCCAAAATGGCTGGCAAGCACCAGTACATGCCGCACCAGCGAATGAAAAACAGGGCCACGCAAAGCAGCGAAATCACGGTGAAAGCGTCCGGGGTGTAGGCCACCAGCAGGATGCACAGCGCAGCAATCGCCGCCGAACCGCCGAACATGGTGCGCATCACCTTGTTCGGTGCGCCGCCTGCGTCTTTCCATTTGTCCGCCAGCCAACCGCCGAAGATCTCGCCGATAAACCCGCACATAAAGATCAGGAAGGTTGCACCGCCCATGGCTTTGATATCGAGGTTGTGCGCCTTGTGCAGGTAGCTCGGCATCCAGGTCAGCAAGCCGTAGAACACGCTGTTGTAGCAGGCGTACCCGGCGAACATGGCCAATACTGAACGGCTTTTCAGCAAGTCTTTGAGGATGGCTTTGCGTTCGCCGTTGGTTTTCGCCGCCTCGGCATTGGCGTTGGTGATATAGGCCAGTTCAGCTGCGTTGACTTTAGGGTGTTCGGCCGGGTTATTACGGATGTACCACCAGGCCCAGACACCGACGATCATGGTGCCGACACCGGCGATCACGAACGCAATGCGCCACGAGTCGAACCAGGTAATCAGGCCCGCGATGATGATGGCGCCAAAGGCTGTGCCCAAGGGTGCGCCGCCATCCACCAGGGTTGCCCCGCGGCCCCGCTCATTGGGCGTCAGCCAGGCACCGTTCAGCTTGGCCCCGGCGGGCATGATCGGTGATTCGGCAACGCCCAGACCGATACGGGTGGCGAGCAAGGTCATCCAGCTGTGGGCGCCCCCTGCGATGGCCTGGAAGAAGCCCCAGCCCACGGTCGCCACACCGACGATATTGCGCACCTGAAAACGGTCCAGGAGCATGCCGCCAGGAATTTGCATCAGCGCATAGGACCAAAAGAACGCGCTGAGCATCAGGCCTTCCAGGGCCGGGGTCATTTCAAATTCGCTGGAAATCAGTGGCAAGGCCACCGACAGTGACGCGCGGTCGATGTAGTTGATCGCCGACAACAGCAGCAGGATCAAAAATATGCGCCAGCGCACCGTGGTAGGTCGTGAGGCGTCTGCAAGCCCGGCGGCCTGGCTGGGGGCGGCCGGTGCAATTTTGCTGTTCATGTTCGTCTCGCTTTTTTATGTTTTTTATCAAGCGGGGAGTGGGCTTGCAGGCAAGCCCACAAAGCCTTGCTACAACGTTACGACATGCCCGGCTGGCAGTTCAGCGGTGCCTGCCTGTATGCCGTTGATCAGCGGTGCGCCGAACTCCGGCATGCTGATTTCGAAGCGGTCACCTTCCTGGGTGTGAATGTTGTCGGCCACCGACAGAGTGGCGGTGCCAAAGAAATGCACGTGCACATCGCCAGGGCGCAGGAACTGCGGGTACTTGAAGTGGTGGTATTCAAGGTTTTCCAGGCTGTGGCACATGTTGTCTTCACCGCTGAGAAACTCTTTTTCCCAGACTACCTCGTTCCCGCGCAGGATGCGGCTCATGCCGGTCAGGTGACGCGGCAGCTCGCCGACACGCAGCTCGGGGCCGTAACTGCAATTGCGCAATTTAGAGTGCGCGAGGTACAGGTAGTTACGGCGCTCCATGACGTGGTCAGAAAACTCATTGCCCAGCGCAAAGCCTACGCGGTAGGGCTTGCCATCGTCGCCCACTACATACAGGCCGGTCAGCTCGGGTTCTTCACCGGCATCTTCAGCGAAGGTCGGTTTGCTGAACGCACTGCCGGGGCGAACCACGATCGAGCCGTCACCCTTGTAGAACCACTCCGGTTGCACGCCCACCGTGCCGGATGCCGGGCGGCCACCTTCTATGCCCCACTGAAAAATACGTGCGGTGTCGGTCATGGCGCTGTGATCGGCTGCGTTTTGCTGGTGCATCTTGTCGCGTGTCGAGGCGCTGCCCAAGTGGGTCAGGCCGGTGCCGCTGATCAGGCAGTGGGCCGGGTCTGCATGGTCCAGCGGCGGGAGTACGCGGCCTTGCTCCAGTGTCTGGCTATAACTGACAGGACTTGCCTCGGTGCCACGGGCCAGCACTTCAGCGACCAGACCGTGGCCTTTACGAATGGCCTCCAGAGCCAGTTCGCGGGTGGTTTCGGTGCCCAGCACCACGTGGATCTCATCGCCTTCGATCACCCCGACGTGGCGCTGGCCTTGAGCTGTTTCAAACTGGATCAAGCGCATACAGTGAACTCTCGCAGATTATTTTTATGGCGGGTCGTTAACCCCTTCTGGCGCTCACTTTAATTTTTGTCAGGGATGCTGCCTAATGACAGATGCTGATTGAGCGATAACCAATAGTCATCCCCATGCTGCCATCCCTGACCACCATCATTTCCCGGCTGCGCCTCAAACAACTGCGGTTGTTGATTGCGCTGGACGAATTCGGCTCGCTGCACAAGGCCGCCGAGTCTGTGGCAATTACCCAGCCCGGCGCGACCAAGGCGCTGCACGAAATTGAATCGACGCTGGGCGCAACCCTGTTCGAGCGCACGCCCAAAGGCCTGACGCCCAATGATCTGGGGCGTTGCGTGATTCGTTACGCGCGTTTGATACACACCGATGTGGCACACCTGCGCGAAGAAATGCTCGGCATTTTGCAAGGCCATGGCGGCCGTCTGTCGGTGGGGGTGATCATGGGCGCAGTGCCGGTGCTGGTGGAATGCCTGGCGCAATTGCGCGCCAAACAGCCGCAGTTATCGGTAGAAATCGTCGAAGACACCAGCGCTCGCCTGTTGGGATTACTCGACGAAGGGCGCCTGGACCTGGCCATATGCCGCACCAGCGTCAGCAAACATCCGGCGGCTTATGACAGCCGCCTGCGCGAGCAGGAGCCGCTGATCGTGGTCGCTAACACTGCGCACCGGTTTGCCCGCCGTACGTCGCTGGCGTTGAGCGAACTGGCAGATTCGTCGTGGGTGGTGTTCCCGGTCAACATGCCCATGCGCCTGACCCTTGAGCGGGAGTTCAGGGAAGCGGGGCTTAACTTTCCGGCGTATCCGATTGAAACCTCATCGACCTTCACCACGCTGTCATTGCTCTTGCAGGACCCGCAACTGGTCGCCGTAATGCCGGTGGACGTTGCGCAAATGGCGGTGACCCACGGCATGCTGATGCGCTTGGCACTGGACTTGAAATCACGCAGCGAGCCGTACGAAATCGTCACCCGCAAAGGCGTGGCATTAACCGCCCCGACTCAACTGCTGATTGATGAACTGACCCGCCAAAAACAGACATGAATGCAGGCCTTTACGCGGCCACGCGCATCACATCCCATGCGCTCATCACCTGGGTGACAGCGGCGTCCAGTACTGCGTGCTCCAGGCCGTCCCGGGCAAGCGTCGTCAGCCCCAGCAAAAAACTCTCAAACACCGTGGCCAACGCAACAACGTGGGTCTGCGCGGACAGTTCACCTGAGGCGACGCCGCGCTCGATGCAGGCAATAAACCCGGCCCGGTTGCGTGCGCGTGCCTGGGCCAGTGGCGCGCATATCTCCAGGGTTTCAGCCGAACACGCACTCATCAGCCCCAGCGTTACCAGGCAACCACGCGGGTGTCCCGGCTCGCATTGCATGCGGGCCGAGCGGCGCAACGCCAGTTCGATGGCTTCACGCGGGGCAATGCCGGGGTCTTGCAGGCTCTCGGTCACGCGGCCATGGGAGTTCAGATAACGTTCCATGACCTCTTTGAACAAGGCCTCCTTGGAACCAAAAGCGGCATAAAAACTCGGCGCCGAAATGCCAGAGCCGATGTTCGCCTTGAGCTGGCTCAGCGAGGTGGCGTCGTAGCCGTGCTGCCAAAACAGGTGCATGGCTTGAGTGATTGCCGCGTCACGGTCAAACGTACGTGGGCGTCCCATCTGGGCCATTGTCAGCCTCCTTCTTCACAAGACATAAATACTAGTCGATACAAAAGTCGTTGACCAATCGCTTTTGCATTGCCAACATCTGCACCTATCGATACATAACTAAGACAGGCTGTAACAGGCGATGGCTGAAGAGCGCGACACCACTGAACGATTACCCATGGGCGCGCTGCTGGCGCTGGCCATGACCGGGTTTATCTGCATTGTCACCGAGACCTTGCCGGCAGGTTTGCTGACCCAAATCAGCGGCGGCCTTGAGATTTCCTCGGCAATGGCCGGGCAGATGGTCACGGTCTACGCGCTGGGCTCGTTGCTGGCGGCGATTCCCTTGACCATCGCCACCCAGGGCTGGCGGCGGCGCAATGTCTTGCTGCTGACTATCGTGGGTTTTCTGCTGTTCAACTCGATCACGGCGTGGTCGTCACACTATGGCGTGACCCTGGTGGCGCGCTTTTGCGCGGGCGCCTCGGCCGGTCTGGCCTGGAGCCTGTTGGCGGGGTATGCACGGCGTATGGTTGCCCCGCACTTGCAGGGCCGTGCCATGGCGGTGGCGATGGTCGGTACGCCGATCGCGTTGTCACTGGGTGTGCCGCTGGGCACTTGGCTGGGGGCGCTAATGGGCTGGCGCAGCGCCTTCGGCCTGATGTCGATACTGACCGTGGTGCTGATTGTCTGGGTGCTGGTCAAAGTGCCGGATTATCCGGGGCAGGCCAGCGCCCGGCGCATCGGCTTGCGCCAGGTATTGCTGACACCCGGGGTGCGCTCCGTGCTTGCGGTGGTGATGACCTGGATGCTCGCGCACAACATGCTCTACACCTACATCGCCCCGTTTGTGACGCCAGCGGGCCTGGCCGATGAGGTGGATCTTGTGTTGCTGGTATTTGGCCTGGCGGCGCTGTTGAGCATCTGGCTGACCAGTCGTCTGGTCGACAGCCATTTACGCAGGGTGGTGCTGGTCAGCCTTGCGGCGTTTACCGCGATTGCCCTGTTGTTTGGCTTGTTCTTCCAGTCTGCGCCGGTGGTGTACGTCGGTATTTTCATCTGGGGCCTGTCCTTTGGCGGCGCGGCAACCTTGCTGCAGACGGCGCTGGCAGACGCGGCAGGTGAGGGCGCCGATGTGGCGTTGTCGATGAACGTGGTGGTCTGGAACAGCGCCATCGCTGCCGGAGCACTCACGGGTGGCGTGCTGCTCGATCAAGTCGGTGTGAGTGCGTTGCCCTGGGCGTTGCTGGTGTTGTTGCTGGCAGGGTTGTTGATCGTGTTCAACGCTCGCCAGCATGGTTTCCCCACGGGGCAGCGCCAGGCCGGGGCTGCCGTCGTCGGCCATTGATGTTCATAAGATCGCCTGCGTGTCGCTAAACCTGCAGGAACTGCCGAGGCACGAAGGCTGTGAGCCTGGGTTTGCGCAGGCAGTGTTGGCCTGGCAACAGTTGTTCTACAGACTGTTGCCAGACCAACTATTTACGCTTCGAACAAACCATAACTTACTGAATTTAAACAAAAAATTATCTGGCATGGATTCTGCTCTGTTGTGAATAACGATCGCATCTGTTGGCGATTAAACACGAGTAAAGAGTGAGAACCCCATGTCGAACACCCCAGCCGACGCCCATTACCCACTGTCTGTTCCCGATGCCCATGTCATCCGCACGGACGCAGAAGCCATTGAAGTCGCCCATAAAGTCGCCGCTTTTTTACTCGAAGGTGATGCCGAGCGCGACCGCCAGCGCGAAGTACCTGCTGAGGTGGTGGACGTGTTCTCCAACAGCGGCCTGTGGGGCATTACCGTGCCCAAGGAGTACGGCGGTGCTGAGGTGTCGTTCGCCACGCTGGCCGAGGTGATCGCCATCATTTCGGCGGCCGACGCTTCCCTCGGGCAGATCCCGCAGAACCATTACTGCCTGCTCGAAGACATCCGCCTGCAAGGCACAGAAGAGCAGAAGGCCTGGTTCCTGGGGCTGGCGCTCAAGGGCAACCGCTTTGCCAATGCGATTTCTGAAACCGGCGGCAAGACCGTGCAAGACATCCAGACGCGCTTTGTCAGCGAAGGCGATGAGGTGGTGATTAATGGCCGTAAAGGCTACTGCACCGGCTCGTTGTACGCCCATTGGCTGGGGGTGCTGGCGCTGAATGCCGACGACAAAGCGCACTTGGCGTTTGTGCCGCGGCGCACGCCGGGCCTGACCGTGGTGGATGACTGGTCGAGCATTGGCCAGCGCAACACCGCCAGCGGCACGGTGCTCGCAGAAAACCTGCGGGTGCCGGCCTTTAACGTGTTCAAGACGTACCAGTCTTATGAAAACCCGACCTTGGCCGGGCCGATTGCGCAAATCACCACCGCCGCCATTGATGCTGGCATTGCCCGCGCCGCCTTGCGCGACACCCTGAGCTTTGTGCGTGATCACGCTCGCCCATGGATCGACTCGGGGCTGGACAAGGCCAGCGAAGACCCGCTGACCATCATCCAGATCGGCAAATTGAGCATCCAGCTGGACGCTTCTGAAGCCTTGCTTGAGCGGGCGGGACGAGTCCTCGACCGCGAGCGCGAAAACCCCGGTGAAAACGGCGTGGCGCGCGCTTCGGTAGCAGTGGCCAAAGCCAAGGTGCTGACCACTGAAATCGCCCTGGAAGCCAGCAACCGTCTGTTCGAATTGGGCGGTACGCGCTCCTCGCTGGCGCGTCACAACCATGATCGCCACTGGCGCAACGCCCGCGTGCACACCCTGCATGACCCGGTGCGCTGGAAGTACCACGTGGTCGGCAACTGGCTGCTGAACGGGGTCAATCCGCCGCGTCATGACTGGTCATAACCATGGACGCGCTGCTGAGCAATATTAACTGGCCGGAAATCGGCCAGGCCTGCCTCGACACCCTGAGCATGCTCGGCATGGCCCTGGGTTTTACCGTGTTGCTGGGGCTGCCGCTGGGGGTGTTGCTGTACCTCACCGGCAAGCAGCAGTTGCACGCCAAACCCGGCATCTACCGGGTGCTGTCGATGGTGGTGAATATCCTGCGGTCGTTGCCCTTCATCATCTTGCTGATTGTGCTGATCCCGGTGACCACCTTGATCACCGGCACCTCGCTGGGGGTGGCGGGTGCCATTCCGCCATTGGTGGTGGGCTGCACGCCGTTCTTTGCGCGGTTGGTGGAAACCGCGCTGCGTGAAGTCGATCGCGGCCTGGTGGAGGCCACCCAGTCCATGGGCGCCACGACCTGGCAAATCATCTGGCACACCTTGTTGCCAGAGTCCCGGCCGGGGCTGATTGCAGCCGTCACGGTGGCCGCAATCGTACTGGTGGATTACACCGCGATGGCCGGTGTGATCGGTGGCGGGGGCTTGGGTGACCTGGCAATCCGCTTTGGTTATCAGCGTTTTCAGACTGACGTCATGGTGGTCACCGTGGCCTTGCTGGTCCTGTTGGTACAAGGGCTGCAAATGACCGGTGACCGTCTGGTGTCCCATTACAGCCGTCGCTGAGACGGCTCATTTTTGATTGTTCGGAGTTTGTGCAATGAAAAAGCTTCTTGCTCTGGTGGCCGTGATGGCCGCCTTTAGCGCTCAGGCCAATGAAAAGTTAGTGGTCGGTGCCACGCCGGTGCCCCATGCCGAAATTCTTGAGTTTGTTAAGCCTGAGCTGGCCAAGGAAGGCGTTGATCTGCAGATCAAAGTGTTCAACGACTTTATCCAGCCCAACCAGCAACTCGCGCTTAAAAACATCGATGCCAACTACTACCAATACCGGCCGTTTCTGGATGAGTACAACAAGGAACGCCACACGGATCTGGTCCCGGTAGTGGGCGTGCATATCGAGCCGTTTGGCGCGTACTCGACCAAAATCAAAAACATCGCCGAGCTGAAGGACGGCGCTTCAGTGGCCATCCCCAATGACCCGGTCAACGCCGGTCGTGCTCTGGTGCTGCTTGAAGAGGCCAAGCTGATCACGCTTAAAAACCCTGGCGACCCGCAGTCGACCACCCGTGACATCGTGACCAACCCCAAGCACTTGAAAATCCGTGAGCTGGAAGGCGCGATGCTGGCCCGTTCCGTGAGCCAGGTGGACCTGGCCTTTGTGTTTGCCAACTACGCGCTGGAAGCGGGTATCGACACCAACAGCGCGTTGATTGTCGAGAAGGGCAAAGACTTGTACGTCGAGTACCTGGTGGCACGCCCGGACAACATCAATGACCCGCGTATTCAGAAGCTGGCCAAAGCTTTGCACTCTGATGCCGTGCGTCAATTTATCCTGACCCGTTACAAAGGCCAGATCGTGCCAGGCTTTTAAATCGGCATTAAACGTCTGTGTTCTCTTATGTCAGCTAGGCTATTGAAGATAAATAACCCGCTGACCCAGGAGAACGTATGACACTGCGATGGATGCTGTTGAGCCTTGTTGTTCTATGTGCGGGCTGCCAATACTTGAGTTATCAGCAAGGCTGTACCGAAAATCCGAATCAACGCAATTGCGAAGGCGGCACAGTAGAGTCGCCATAAATACTGTAGGAGCGAGCTTGCCTCGCGATCTTTTGATCGTTTAAACGATCGCGAAGCAAACAAATCAACATGTTGGTTGCCCAACACTTCATGAGCACATTGCACACGGTTCAACAACACATTGCCCAGCGTGCAGGGCTAATCCGCTGTTATAGCTGAGGTTGGTGCCCGTGGCATGTTAGGTGCATAGGTTCCTGGCAGTCATAAACACTCAAGGTGTTTGTATTGATTGCCAGCTAAAAGGACCTCTCATGCACTACCGTCAACTGGGTAACAGCGGCATTAACGTCAGCGTTCTGGGCCTCGGCACCATGACCTGGGGCCACCAAAACACCGAAAGCGACGCTCATCAGCAAATCGAACTGGCGCTGGCTGAAGGCGTCAACCTGATCGACACCGCCGAGATGTACCCCACGCCCACTCGCGGCGACACCTGGCGTACCACCGAACGCTACATCGGCAACTGGCTGGGCGCCAACAGCGCGCGCCGTGCTGACATCGTGCTGGCGAGCAAAATTGCTGGCCCGGCCCGCGAGCCGGGTGGCCAATTGCATATTCGCGATGGCCTGACCCGACATGACCGGCGCAACATCGTCGAAGCCCTGGACGGTAGCCTCAAGCGCCTGCAAACCGACTACCTCGATCTCTATCAACTGCACTGGCCTGATCGCCCGACCAATTTTTTCGGCCTGCGTGAATACCCGTACGCCGAAGACACGCAAAGCGTGGCCATCGAAGAAACCCTCTCGGTGCTGGCCGATCAGGTTAAGGCGGGCAAGATCCGCCACATTGGTGTGTCCAACGAAACGGCGTGGGGCGTGGCCGAGTTCCTCAAGCAGAGCGAGCGCCTGGGCCTGCCGAACATTGTCAGCATCCAAAACCCCTACAGCTTGCTGAACCGCCTGTACGAGGGCGGCCTCGCAGAATTCACCCATCGCGAAGGCGTAGGCCTGTTGGCGTATTCGCCGCTGGCGTTTGGCACCTTGACCGGCAAGTACCTCGGTGGCGCCCGCCCTGAAGGTTCGCGTCTGACCTCGGTGTACCGCACGTTCAATCGCTACGACAGCCCGCTGGCCCAAGAAGCCATCGCAGGCTATGTGGACATCGCTCGGGAGCACGACCTGACCCCGGCGCAATTGGCCCTGGCTTACGTCATCAACAAACCCTTTGTGGCCAGCGCGCTGACCGGGCAAACCAGCCTCGTGCAATTGCGCGACAACCTCAGCGCAATCAATGTAAGCCTCAGCCCGGAGATTCTGGCGCGCATCGAGGCCGTCCATCAGCGTGTCCCCAACCCTGCGCCATAGGAGTACGGGCGATGCCCAAGCAACTGCACGTCAATCTGTTTGAAATGAACTGCGTGAGCCATATCGTTCACGGCCTGTGGGTGCATCCCGAGAACAACCGTCACCGCTTCAATGATCTGGATTACTGGACCGAGCTGGCGCAACTGCTGGAATACGGCACCTTTGACGGGGTGTTTCTGGCCGACGTGATCGGCACCTATGACCGTTTTCGCAACGGTCCGGAAACCGCCCTGCGCGAGGCCATGCAAATCCCTAGCAACGATCCGTTGATGGTCATTCCGGCCATGGCCGCCGTGACCAAAAACCTCGGCTTTGGCGCGACGTTTTCAACCACGTACGAGCCGCCGTTTGCCTTTGCCCGGCGCATGAGCACCCTGGATCACCTGACCAAGGGCCGGGTGGGCTGGAACATCGTGACCTCGTACCTGCCCAATGCCGCGCGTAACTTCGGGCATGACACCGAGGTCGTGCACGACCGCCGCTATGAAATCGCCGATGAATACCTGGATGTGCTCTACAAGCTGTGGGAAGGCTCGTGGGACGATGACGCGGTGATTATCGACCGTGAACAACGGGTGTACACCGACCCGCACAAGGTCCGTTACATCAACCACGTGGGTGAGCACTTCAGCGTGGCCGGGCCGCACCTGTGCCAGCCTTCGCGTCAGCGCACGCCGGTATTGTTCCAGGCAACCGGTTCGCCAGCCGGTATCGAATTTGCCGGGCGGCATGCCGAAGTGGTGTTTACCGGCGGTCTCGACACTCCGGCCGTGCGTGCGAATATCCAGGCCATGCGCAACAAGGCCATCGCCCATGAGCGTGACCCGGCGGGGCTGAAATTTATCGTCATGGCCGGGGTGATCGTGGGCCGGACTGACGAAGAAGTCAGCCGCAAGCTCGACAGCTATCGCAAGCTGATGAGCGTCGAAGCGTCGCTGGCCCATCACCAATCAGCAATTGACCTGACCGCTTACCCCGGCGATGCGCTGATCAGTGATTTGATCGAGCTTAAAGTCGACGGCTGGGAGAGTCTGCAGCGCTACAAACCCGAGTGGACCATCGGCACCGTGTTGTCGCAGTTCTCCGGGTTTAACCGCGAGCGTTTCTTTGTGGCGGGTACGCCGACCGTGGTGGCGGATGAAATCGAGAAATGGCTGGATGTCGACGGCATCGACGGGATCAATTTGCGCCAGTACCTGTCGTTTGAAACGGCTCGGGATTTTATTGAGCTGGTGATCCCGGAACTGCGCCGCCGTGGTCGTTTCCGTGAGCGCTACAACGAAGGCGAAACCCTGCGCGAACGCCTGTTTGGTTCGGGGCAGGCGCGTTTGCCCGCTGATCATTTCGGCGCTCGTTATCGCGACCCGGCGCTGTTGCAACAACCGGCCACGCCATTACGTTTCTGAACACATCACCTGTAGGAGCGAGCTCGTCTCGCGATCTTTTGATCTTTAAAAAGATCGCGAGGCAAGCTCGCTCCTACAGTGGGTTTTTAGCCAACTGTTGGCCCACCAACAGTCGCTGCACAGACTGTTGCTTTTGACTCCCTCCCAACGCCGATTTGCGCCTGTTTGCTGGGCGAAAAACCCGGCATGGCTTGTGCAATGCCTAAGTCCCGGACTTAAGGCAGCAGGCCCCATGCGCAATATTTCCCCCTTTATTCGAAACTTTCCGTTGCTCGGTATCGCAACCCTGTGCTCGGTACTGGTCGGCTGCGGGCAGGAAACCTCAACCGTTGCGCGCAGCGACAAACCGGTCAGCGGCGGGACGTTGATTTATGCCACCGACCGCGAGCCCACGTGCCTCGACCCGCATGTGGCGGGTGACATGCCGCAGGTGTTTATCGGCCAGCAGTACCTCGACTCGCTGGTGTCGATGGATGACCAAGGCCAGATCGGGCCCTGGCTGGCGAAAAGTTGGGAGGTCTCGACCGATGGCCTGACGTACACCTTCCATTTGCGCGATGACGTGCATTTCACCGACGGCACGCCGTTCAACGCGGCTGCGGTCAAGGCCAACCTCGATCACATGGCCAACCCGAAAACCCAATCGAGTACGGCGGGCGGTTATATCCGCCAATACCGCAGCACCGATGTACTCGATGACCATACGGCGGTGGTGCACTTGGCCACCCCGTACGCGGCGTTTCTGGAGGTCCTGGCCCAGGGTTTTCTGGGCATAGAGTCGCCCACCGCGCTGCTTCGCTCGCGCGATGAAAACTGCGAAAGCCCGGTGGGCAGCGGCCCGTTCAAGATCGTCCGCTGGGACCGGCAAAGCCAGGTCGAGCTGGTGCGCAACCCGGATTACAACTGGGCGCCACCCACCGCCAGGCATCAAGGCCCGGCGTGGCTGGAGCGCATCGTCTGGAAGTTCATTCAGGAGCCATCGGTGCGCTTCGCCTCGCTGCAAGCCGGAGAGGTCGATGTGATCGAGACGCTGCCGCCCGAATCCCATGAGGCCGCCCGACGCAACCCGGACCTTACGGTATTGGTGGCCTTGCGGCCGGGCAACCCCACAAACGGCACGCTGAATATCACCCGTGCGCCGTTTAATGACCTCAAGGTGCGCGAAGCTTTTGTGCGCAGTTCGGATGTCGAGGGCGCGCTCAAAAGTGTGTATTTCAGCGAGTTCCCCCGTGCCGGTGGCCCGCTGAGTTCGGCGACCCGCTTTTACAGCCCGGACTTCGAACACGCCCAGGACTACGACCCGGCGCGCGCGGCGCAATTGCTTGATGAGGCCGGCTGGACCGGACGTGACAGCGAAGGCTATCGCACTCGTGACGGCAAGCGCTTGCAGGTGCATGTGGTGATGGGCAACCGCACGCCGCCCTCGGAGTACACCTTGTGGGAGCAGGTGCAAGCGACCACTCGGGCGGTCGGGTTTCAACTGATCATCGACCAAATGAGTGATGTGCAGGCCACTCAGCGCCAGGCGGACTGGGACTACGACATTCGCATCGGTTACTGGAACACCAATACCCCCGACGTGCTGCGGATCATTTTTGGCTCGGAGTTTATTCGCCCGGCGGGTGTCGGCGGTTATCACCAGAACACCGCCGGTTTCAGCGATACGGCGTTTGACGGGCTGATCCAGCAAGCCTTGACCACGCAAGATCCTGAGCAGCGCAAGGCGCTGTATTACAAGGCGCAGCAGATTGCCTCCAGCCAATACCTGCAACTGACCACGTACCCGCAAAGCTCACGCCTGGGCATCTACAAGACCACCCAGGGCGTGCGCCTGGAGCCGTCTTTGGCGGTGACGTATTTGTATGACGCCTGGGTCAATAAATGAAAAGGGTGAACCAATGAGCCGAGTCGAGACTGTAAATCCGCAGCGCGAGCGCTGGCTGCAGGTGGGGCGACGCGCCGTCTGGCGTGTGGCGGGCGGGCTGCTGGTGCTGTGGGCGGTGGCGACCCTGACCTTCTTTGCCCTGCGGCTGATGCCGGGCGACCCGGTGCTGGCCATCCTCGGCGGCCCGAGTGGCAACCCGTCGCCCGAGACCATTGCCGAAGCCACCCGCGAGTACGGCCTGGACAAGCCCTTGGCGGTGCAATACGCGCTGTACCTGGGGCGTCTGGTCCAGGGCGATCTGGGGGTGTCTTACTCGCAGCACTTGCCGGTGACCCGCGTGCTGGCCGAGCAATCGTGGGCGACCCTGCAACTGACGTTTACCTCATTGGTCCTGGCCTGGCTGCTGGTGCTGTTGCTCACCGTGTTGACCGCCGGGCGCCAGCGTTGGGTGGCCAAGGTGGCTTCGTTTGCCGAAACCGTCTCGGCCGCCGTGCCGCATTTTTGGCTAGGCCTGGTGCTGCTGGCGGTGTTTGCCTTCGGGCTGCGCTGGTTCCCGCCTGCCGGTAGCGATGGCTGGCGAACCCTGGTGTTGCCGTCTGTGGCGCTGGCGGTGCCGCTGGCCGGGTTTATTGCGCAGGTCACCCGAGAATCACTGGAGCTGACCCTGGAGCAACCTTTTGTGCTGACCGCGCGGACCCGTGGTTTGAGCGAAACCGCCGTGCGCTTCAAGCATGCGCTGCGCCATGCGGTGTTGCCCGGCATTTCGTTGTCGGGCTGGGCCATCGGCGCCTTGATCAGTGGCGCGGTGGTGGTTGAAGTGATCTTTTCGCGCAAGGGGCTGGGGCGTCAGTTGTATCAGGCGGTGCAGGCGCAGGACTTGCCGCTGACCATCGGTATCAGCTTGACCGTTGCGGCGGTGTATGTGCTGGCCAACATTTTGGTCGACCTGTTGCACCTGTGGGTCGACCCTCGTCAACAGGGGAAAACAGCATGAGCACACTGACTCTCGAAACGCAGTTGCTGGGTGTGCGGGTGCAACGCAGGTCACGCCAGGTGCCGCTGGGGCCTTTGCTGGCACTGATTTTTCTGGCGTTTTTGATCGTTGCCGCGCTGGTGCCGCAACTCTTTACCCATGCCGACCCGCTGGCGATTGTGCCGCACGATGCGTTTCATTCGCCGGGTTGGGCGCATTGGTTCGGCACTGATCAGTCTGGCCGGGATATTTTTTCGCGGGTGATTTACGGCACCCGCCAGTCGCTGTTGATTGGTCTGGCGGCCACCGTGCTGGCCATGAGCATTGCGATTGCCCTGGGGTTGCTCGGCGGGCTTGGCGGTGCGCGACTTGACCGTGGGGTTGGCTGGTTGCTGGAAATACTGTTCGCGTTCCCGAGCCTGGTGTTGGCGCTGCTGTTTGTGGCGGTGTTTGGCAGCGGCATCGGGCCGTTGATTGTTGCCACCGGACTGGGCGCAGCGCCGGGCTATGCACGGATGGTGCGCGGTCAGGTGCTGGCGGTGCGCAATGCCGGTTACATCGAAGCGGCGGTTGCTTTGGGTCACCCCACGCGGCGGATCATCCTGCGCCAGCTATTACCCAATGCCATGCGCCCGCTGATCGTGACTCTAACCATGGGGATTGGTCAGGCGATTGTCTGGGCCTCGGCCCTGAGCTTTCTGGGGCTGGGCGCCAAGCCGCCCGCGCCGGAGTGGGGGACCATGCTGTCCATGGGCCGCGACTTTGTCGCCAACGCCTGGTGGCTGACCTTCTTTCCGGGGGTGTTCATCGTCCTCACCACGCTGTCGACCACGGTCGCGGGCCGTTATCTGCAACAACGTCTGGAGGGGCGCCTGTCATGAGCGATAAACACTTGATCGTTGAGGGCCTGTCCATTGAGTTTGGCGGCCAGACCGTGGTGCGCGATGTGTCGTTTACCCTGGCGCCGGGCAAGACCCTTGCGCTGGTGGGCGAGTCGGGCTCTGGCAAAAGCGTGACGGCGCGTAGCTTGATTGGTCTGGCCGGTGCCGGGGCGCGGGTGACGGCGCGCACTTTGAGTTATGGCGGGCAGGATTTGCTCGGGTTGTCTGAGCGTGGCTGGCGCGGTTTACGCGGCAAAGGCATTGGCTTTGTGCTGCAAGATGCGTTGGTCTCGCTTGACCCGCTGCGCCCGGTGGGCAAAGAGATTCTGGAAGTGCTCACGACCCACCAATGGGGTGACCGGCGCAGCCGCGCTGAGCGGGTTATCGAATTGCTGGATAAAGTTGGCGTGCCCGAGCCCGAATTGCGTGCCCGCCAGCGGCCCGATCAATTGTCCGGCGGCCTGCGCCAGCGTGCGTTGATCGCCAGTGCGTTGGCGCTGAGCCCAGGGCTGGTCATCGCCGATGAACCGACCACCGCGCTGGATGCCACGGTGCAGGCGCAGATTCTGCAAGTGCTGCAAGAAATCAAGGCTCGCGGGGATTCGTTGTTGATCATCAGCCATGACTTGGCGGTGGTGGCGCAATTGGCCGATGAGGTGCTGGTGCTGCGCCACGGCGTGGTGGTTGAGCAGGGTCCGATGCAGCAGGTTTTGCGCACCCCGAGCCACCCCTACACCCAGGCGTTGCTGGACGCGGTGCCGGCCGAACATGCGCGGGGCACGCGGCTGTCGTCGCACAACAGCGGGCAGCTTGTGCAACCTCGGCCGGGCGCTGACTCGCCGGTGCTGCTCAAGGCCAGCGGTTTGGGTAAACGCTACATCGGCCCCGATCAGCAATCTCGCCAAGTGGTCGATGACGTCAGCTTTGAACTGCGCGCCGGGCGCACGCTGGGCATCGTCGGCGAGTCCGGTTCGGGCAAAACCACCGTGGCGCGCATTGTGCTGGGGTTGCTGGAGCCGGATGCGGGTCAGGTGCAGTTTCTGGGGCAGGCCTGGGCGGGGGCGGGCGCAGATCGGGTGGCGGAAAAAGACCGGCGTGTGCATCGACGTGACATCAGCGTGATTTATCAAGACCCGCTGAGTTCGTTCGACCCGCGCTGGAGCATCGGCCAGATCCTCGCCGACGCGCTGGATGTGGCCGGTGTAGCAGCTTCGCAGCAGCCCGCACGGATCCGCGAGTTACTCGAGCAAGTGCGCTTGCCGGCCGAGCTGGCGAGCCGCCGTCCCTTGCAACTGTCGGGCGGCCAGCGGCAACGGGTGGCCATCGCCCGGGCCATTGCCAGCAACCCTAAAGTGATCATTTGTGACGAACCGGTCTCGGCCCTCGATGTCTCGGTGCAGGCGCAAGTGCTGGACCTGCTGGCCGACCTGCAAGCCTCATTGGGGCTGGCCTACCTGTTTATTTCCCATGACCTGGGCGTGATCCGCCATGTCAGTGACGAAGTGCTGGTGATGCGTCGCGGCCAAGTGGTTGAAAGCGCCCCGGTCGAAGACCTTTTTGAACATCCAAAACACGCTTACACCCAACGCCTCTTGGGCGCAGTGCCGCGTTTGCCGGGCGCCGACAGTGAGCTGGTGGTGCCACCGCTGGAAGCGGAAAGCACGGCGTTGCGATTTGACGAATCGCAACTGTGGAAGATCGCTATTTAAGCTTGAACACCTTAAGGAATTGTCATGACTACGTTGTCTCTTGTAACTGAACAGGCTATTGCCACGATCGACACACTGAATGTCCGGGCTGATGAAATATTGCCCACCATTGCAGCGGGGGCCGCACAACGCGAGCGTGATCGCCTGCTGCCGTTTGATGCGGTGGCGCAGATTGCCAAGGCCGGTTTTTTCACCACGCGCATCCCCGTGCGTTATGGCGGCAGCGGTGGTTCGGTCAAGGATGTGATCCGTTTATTGATCCGCATTGCCGCCGCCGATTCCAACGTCGCCCAGGCGTTGCGCCCGGGGTTCGGCTTTGTCGAAGGCTTGCTGGCGTCCTCCAGCGAACAGGCCGAAACCGAGCGCGAGCGCTGGTTTGCTCGCTACCTGGACGGCATCGTGGTGGGCAATGCCGGCTGGGAAGTGGGCGGCGCCAACGGCTCGATCAGCGCGCGGATTGTGCGTGACGGCGAGCACTACCGGGCCACCGGTAGCAAGTATTACAGCACCGGCTCGCTGTACGCCGACTGGGTCAGCGCGGTGGCGTTGGACGAAGAGGATCAACCGGTTTCGTTTATCCTGCCGCGCAACCGCAAGGGCCTGGAGTTGCTCGACGATTTTGACGCGATGGGCCAGCGCCTGACCGCCAGTGGCACCACGCGCCTGAATAACGTGCAAGTGCTGGCTGACGAAATTCGTACACGGACGGTGGAAGAGGGCAAGCGCACAATTGTCACGCCGTTTTTGCAATTGTTCCTCGCCGCGGTTCAGGCGGGCATTGCACGCAACGCCTTGAACGACGCCATTGTGTTTGCCAACGAGCACGCCCGGCCCATCAAACACAGCAGCGCCAGCCGCTCGGTGGACGACCCTTATGTTGAATTGAGCGTCGGTGACATCTCGGCCCGGGCCTTCACCGCCGAAGCAGTGGTGTTGCACGCGGCAGAATCCATTGACCGGGCATGGGCGGGCGACCTCGATCCGCACTTGGTCGACCAGGCCGCTGTCGATGTGGCCCAGGCGCAATACATTGCTGCCGAGTCGGCGCTCAAGGCCGCCGAGCTGGTGTTCGACGTGGGCGGCGCCTCAACCACAGGGCGCGGGCACAACCTGGACCGTCACTGGCGCAATGCGCGCACGGTGGCCAACCACAACCCACGCCACTGGAAAGCCTCCGCCGTTGGCTCCTGGCAACTGAAAGGCACGCCGCCACCGACCTCCGGATTGTTTTAATACACGCTGTAGCCGTTGCCTCGCGGGTCGAAAAGATCGCGAGGCAAGCTCACTCTTACCAAACACAGTTCTGTAGGAGCGAGCTTGCTCGCGATCTTTTGATCTTGATCTGGTTTTTGATCTTGATCTAAGAGGCCCCGCTGAACCACGCTGGCCGATCGCAGACTTCGTACCTCGTCAGCGACTACAGTGGCCTGTCTGCTTCGCGACTGGGCGGCTCCTCCTACACTTAGCATTCAGCCTTCCTACTCGATATTCGCCTAAAGCTCAGGTCGTCATAGACCTAGCCTACATCCAGCCCCAATGCCGTGATTGCACACTTGCGCACCGATAAGCCCTGACGTTTCGTTACATCAGGGCGACCGCAGCGCAAGGAGTCGCGGATGTCACGCTCGCAGCCTCAGTTTCGTTTCAGCCTGACCATTGACGGCTTTGCTGATGACCTTCAAGTCTTGTCATTCAAAGGTGATGAGGCCATCAGCACGCCTTATGCCTTCGAACTGGTACTGGTCAGTCCGCGTGCCGATCTGGATCTGGTGGCATTGCTGCATGCCCCGGCCTTTTTGGCGTATGCCGACGGCGGAGGCGGCGTTCACGGGCTTATCTATGCCATTGCCCAAGGCCAGACCCGCCAGCGCCTGACGGTGTATACCCTGACCCTCGTACCGCAACTGGCCTACCTCGAGCATCGCACCAACCAGCGCATGTTCCAGCAACTGAAGGTCGAACAAATCATTGCCAAGCTCCTTGAAGAGCACGGCATTTTCAGCAATGCCTACACCTTCAACCTGCACGGGACCTATCCGGTTCGCGACTACTGCGTGCAATACCACGAAACGGATCTGCACTTCATTCAGCGCCTGTGTGAAGAAGAGGGCATCCATTACCACTTCCGCCACTCAGCCCAAGGTCATCAATTGATCTTCGGTGATGGGCAGAACGCCTTCGCCAAACTTGATCACCCTGTGCCCTATCAGGGCGAAAGCGGCCTGGTGGCCGATACCCCGGTGGTCAGCTATTTCGAGGTGGGCATCAACACCCGTTCCACCCGCAGTACCTTGCGTGATTACACCTTCGAAACCGCCAGTCGCGATATCCAGGCGAGCTACGGCCCGGATACCCAGCGCGTCGAACGAGATCTTGAGGATTACCGCTACCCCGGTCGCTTCAGCCTCGAACAGCGCGGCCAGTTGCTGAGCCAGCGGGCCCTTGAGCGCCAACGCGCCGACCGCTGTCTGGCTAATGGCGAAAGTGACGACTGCGGTTTTATCAGTGGCCATTTCATTACCCTGAGCGAGCACCCCCACAGCGACTGGAACGCGATGTGGTTGCTGACTGAAATCCATCATCAGGGCCGGCAGCCGCAAGTGCTCGAAGAGACCGGGACTGATCTGGACGACAAGCCCACTGACGGGTTTACCCAGGGCTATCGCAACGACTTCGCGGCGACACCGTGGGACGTGTTCTACCGCCCGCCACTCAAATATCTCAAGCCTCAGGTGCTGGGCCTGCAGACCGCCCGGGTCACCGGCCCCGTCAACGACGAGGTGCATTGCGATCAGTACGGCCGGGTGAAGGTGCAGTTTCATTGGGACCGTGAAGGCCAAAATAACGACGCCAGCAGTTGCTGGCTGCGGGTGGCTTCTAGCTGGGCCGGTGACAGTCATGGCGCAGTAACCGTGCCACGGGTCGGCATGGAAGTGCTGGTGGCGTTTCTGGAGGGTGATCCGGACCAGCCGGTGATATCAGGTTGTCTGGGCAATAGCCTCAACCCGCCTCCCTATCCGTTGCCCGCCTACAAAACCCGCAGCGTGTTGCGCAGCCGCAGCACCCCGAACGGCACAGGCTACAACGAACTGCACATCGAAGACCGACTGGGCCAGGAACTGATCTACCTGCATGCCCAGCGCGACCTTGAACAACACATCAAAAATGACTCGCTGCTGCAAATCGATGGCCAGCGCGCAGAAACCATCACCGGCAACAGTATTTCGGTGCTCAAAGGTGATGATCAGCGCACGGTCAGCGGTGATCGCAAAGCCCAGCTCAATGCCAACGACTTTCGCCAAATTGCCGCCAGCAGCCACACCCTGGTGGGGGTGGCGCTGACGGTCGATGCGGGCATGGAAGTCACGATCAAGGCCGGTGCCCATGTGGTGTTGTCGGCAGGGGCGTGTATCTCGCTGACGGCGGGCGGCCAGCACCTGATCGTCAGCGCTGCCGGGATTTACGTCAGCTCACCGATCCTGCTCGGTGGCGTACCGATGCCCGGCACACCGGCATTGCCCGCTGTCACCTCTACCGTTGCAGCACTGACTGCAGCCGTCTTGACCCCGACCCAAATCAACAGCCTCAAGCGCAACGCACCTTTCTGCGAAGAGTGCGAAAAATGCAAAGGAGGCGTTTGTGAACTCTGAGCCTTTAACCCCCCGGCAGTGGCTGGCAGACAACCCGCTGCGCCCCGGCGAAAGCCTGTACGCGGTGATCAGCTCCACCAGCGATGCCAACCCGCTAGCGGCCTACCGCCAACAAGGTGGAGTCGAACCACCAGACAGGCTGTGGGCTGGCACCGCCTATGCCGACTGGCTCCCGGTCATGCCTTATCTACTGAGGCTGACGCCTGACAGTGAGTTCATCCTGTGGGCGGAGCAAACCGATGCTGACGATTGGGGCTGGTTGGCCATCTCCACGGCCAGCCCGCAACGTATTACCGAACACTTGCGCAGTTTGACCCAGGTCCTGATGCCTGCTGGTGAAGCCGTGTTTTTGCGGTTCTGGGACGGTCGCCACTGGCTGCCCATCCTCCAGTATTTGGGCACAGCGACCCGTGATGTCTTGCCGGTCTTCGACCGCTACTGGATCAACGGCCAGCCGGTCACGGTGGGGCAGGGTGAGGTGCTTGCCGCTCAAGCATTCCCGTGGTGGCAAGTGCCCGGTGACCTGCTCGACAGCCTCGCTGAGCAGGACCTCAACACCGTAATCGACAACCTCATGCAGTGGTTCAAAGACGCTCACGCGCCGTTGTATGCAGTGATCGGCGAAGCCCGGCTGCGACTAAAGGTTGAACACTTTGTACAGCGCTCGACCCCCTTACAACGTAAAGACAGCGGGCTCTTGTTGGCTCATGTGCAGCAAGAGGTTTGTGCGTAACCATGATCACGATTATCGGCAAAATGCTTCTGACTATTGGCGACACCCAGCCTGACGTAAAGCAGGTTTTGCAAGAGCTAGAACACTGTATCGAAGGCTATCGGGATCGGGCGGACTCCTGGTACGGCGGCATGATCGATGTCGAGCAAGTGTTTCGTGTCGGCGATGAAGTAGTGATCCATGACAAGGACGATCAGGCGCCGGCGGCCATGTTTGCCCAATGCCAGCGCGATTCTACCGTGACGTTGGTCCACGCCTTTGAAGCAGCGCGTTTTATACCCATAGGCAATACCCCAGTGCGCTTGGTGCCAGTAGGGGGTGGTGTCGAGATCAAAGCGTTGATTGATGCCACCGGTATCACGCGTGTCGAGGGCTGCCTGCCTAATCAGCAATACCACGTCACCTTTTACTCGCAGATCACTTCTGAGCAGCTAGATGCGTTTTTTAACTCTTATCAGGAGGTGCTCAGTGATCTGAGCCAATGGCTCGGTACCCAGTGGGACACTGAATATCTGTCGCTCTGGCAAGCTCACCAGGAAGCCGATGCATTGGGACGTTCCTGGATCGAGATCAAGAGCCAGTGGAGTGGCCTTATCAAGTCATTGTTGGCCGTGTGGGATGACATCGTTGGTTTCTTGAAGCTGATCAGCCGCCCCCAGCAGAGCTACGAAACGTTCAAGAAGTTCCTCAGCGAAGAGCAACTGAAGTTGCTCTTGAATGCCTCCAAAGAAACACTGGAAACCGCGCTGCTAATTGCCAGCGATGAGCCACTGATGTGGTCTTATTTCTCAGCCTTGATCGCCTGGCTCAAACTATTACCGCCCCAAGTTCGTAGCGAGATACAAGCGCGCCTCACCACTGACGTTCTGATCAATATCGTCCTCGGCATCATATTCAGTGGGGGGATTGGCCTGGCTGTACGGCTCTCCATCAAGGGGGCCAATACTGTGGTTGAAAGCGCAAAAGCGACTCGATTGCTGGAAGGCTTTGTCGATCTGCTGATGCGCACCAGCAAAGCGCGATCCACTCACCACGCCACAGTAGGCAAGCCGATTTTGCTGCAAAGCGCGGGTCTACTGGATCCAGGGTTGAAGGCTGATCTGGATATCAAAGCGCAGAGTGGCCAAGCCCCCACCCAAAGCATCCCTGATGCCACGGTTATAGCCCGAAGCAAACCCAAGGCGAGAACCACGCTGGAGGTGGTCGAGCACGTCGACGACGCCCCGTCGCAATCCAAAACCCCCAACGATAAACCTGCCGAACCTGCCAAAGACACCCAAACCCACGGCTGCCCAGTCTCAATGGTCACTGGCGAAGAGCTGCTGACCTTGACCGATGGCGTGCTCGATGGCTCGCTGCCCCTCGAGTGGACACGCCTGTATCGCACCAGCGCGGTCGAAGTAAACGGCGATTTGGGCTTTGGCTGGAGCCACACACTGTCGCACCGCTTGCAACGCGAAGGCGACGAACTGCTCTGGACGGACCACGAAAACCGACAGACCCGCTTTCCACAACCCAGCGCACAACGCCCGGCCATCATCAACAGCTTGGCCAAAGCTGCGATTTACCTGGGCGACCAGGATGGCGAGTTGATCCTCGCCCACGCCGGTAAAAGCAGCCGCTTCTATCATTTCAACGACCTACGACTGACCGCCATCAGCGACGCCTACGGCAACCGGCTGAAAATAACCTACCTGCAAGGGCGTCTGCACCGTATTGACAACGGTGCCGGCCGCGCCTTGCTGTTGCGCTACACCGACGCACGCCTCAGCGCCGTTGAGTACCAGCAATACGATGACAGCCGTGAATTTGCCGAGCGCTCAAATGACCACTACGCCAAGTGCGGGATTCACCTTGAGCGCTGGTCAACTCTCTATACGCAGGTTACCTACCGGTACAACGCTGCGGGGCAACTGATCAGCGCGAGCAATGCGCTGCAAGAAACCGAGCACTACCGCTATGACGCCCAACACGTCATCCAGGAACGGCAACTAGCAGGAGGTGCGGCGTTTTACTGGCAGTGGCAACACACGGGCAAGCAGGCACGTTGCGTCCGTCATTGGGCCAACTTCGGGCAGATGGACGCCACCTACGAATGGGACGACCAAGGCTCGGTCACGGTGAAAAACCGTGACGGCAGCCAGCAAGTGTATGTGCATGACGACAATGCGCGGCTAGTCAGTCAGATCGACCCGGACGGCGCTGAGCACCAAAAAGCCTACGATGACAAAGGCCGCCTGATCGCTGAAAAAGACCCGCTCGGCGCGGTCACCGAATACCAGTACAACGAGGCCGGACAGCTTACGGCACTGATCCCGCCCACTGACGAACCGACGTTCTACAGCTACTTCAACGGCCATGTGCGCAAAGTACAGCGCGGTCTTGCCAGTTGGAAATATGAGCGCAACAACCAGGGCGACATCACCTGCCAGACCGACCCGGACGGCAATCTCACTCACTATAAATACACCGACAAAGGCCAACTCAGCGGCCTGTACTACCCGGACGGCAGCCAGCACACACTGACCTGGAACCCGCTTGGGCAACTGCTCGACGAAACCCTGCCAGACGGTACGCAACGGCGTTATCGCTACGATGCACAGGGTCGCACCATCACCCGGCAAGACGAGCGGGGCGCCATCACCCAGTACCAGTGGGACGCTGCCAACCGTCTCAGCCAAATCACCATGCCCGGTGGCAAAACCCGCGCCTGGAGCTACAACGCCTACGGCAAAGTGACGGCCGAGCGCGATGAGCGCGGCCATATCACCCGCTACGAATACGCCGACAACCTGCACCTGATCAGCCGACGCATCAACCCTGATGGCAGCCAGCTCAACTACCGCTACGACAATGCACGCTTATTGTTGACCGGCATCGAAAACGAGCGCCACGAGCACTACCAGCTTGAGTACTACCCCAACGGTTTGATCCAGCAAGAAATCGGCTTTGACGGCCGTAAAACTGCTTATGCCTACGACCTCAATGGGCAGTTGCTGGAAAAGACCGAATACCCGGATGCAGAACATCCTGACAGTGCTCCGTTGGTTACAGCCTATAAGCGCGACCCTGCAGGACGGCTGACAAGCAAAACCCTGCCTGATGGCAGCGAAATCACCTACACCTACGACACCTTGGGTCGCTTGACTGCCGTCGACGACGGTGCTTGGCCGATGGCCTACGAATACGACCTGCAAGGTCGCCTTGTCAGTGAGCATCAAGGCTGGGCGACTCTGCGCTATCAGTACGACACACTCGGCCAACTTAACGACTGCCGGCTGCCTGATGGCAACCGTCTGCACTACCACTATCAAAAAGGCGGCGCCCTCAAAGGCATCGACCTCAACGGCAAAACCCTCACCGGGCATCGCTACGAAGCGGGGCTGGAAACCGTCCGCCAACAAGGCTACGTGGTCAGCCACTACCAATACGACGAACAAGGCCGACTGCAAGACCACGCCGTCAGCCAACTGAATGCCCGTGGCGATATCGAGGGTCAGCCGCTGTACCGCCGTCACTACCGCTACGATGCCAATGGCAACCTCAGCCTGCTCAGTGACAGCCGTAAAGGACAGAAAAGCTACGCCTACGACCCGCTCGACCGCCTGACAGAAGTACGCGGCCAACTGACCGAACACTTCATCCATGACCCGGCGGGCAACCTGCTCGACCAAAGTATCGACGGCCAACGGCACAGCCGCTACGCCAACATCAAAGGCAACCGCTTGCTGATGCAAGGCGACAGCCATTTTGAGTACGACGCCTACGGCAACCTTCGCCAAGAGCGACGCGGCACAGGCCAACGCCTGACCCGCGACTACCGCTACGACAGTCAGCAGCGCCTGATCGGCATCACCTTGCCAGACGGCAGTCAGGTGACGTACCGCTACGACGCTTTCGGGCGGCGCATCAGCAAGGATCATGGTGGCACCACTACGCAATTTCTCTGGCAGGGCGAACGCCTGATCGCTGAAAGCGCCCAACAAAAAGGCCTGCATGGCATCAGCCACTACTGCAGTTACTTATATGAGCCGGACACCTTCAAACCGCTGGCCTTGCTCCAGGGTGAGGGCGACACCGCACAGGCTTACCACTACCAACTCGACCACCTGGGCACGCCACAAGAACTCACCGACCACCGTGGCCAAATCGCCTGGTCTGCTCATTACCGGGCCTACGGCAACGTCCTCAAACTCGACAAGGCCGAAATCACCAACCCGCTGCGCTTTCAGGGCCAGTATTACGACGAAGAGAGCGGACTACACTACAACCGCCATCGCTACTACAATCCAAACACCGGCCGCTACCTCACCCCCGACCCGATCAAACTCGCGGGCGGGCTGAACAGCTACCAGTACGTGCCCAACCCGACAGGGTGGGTGGATCCGTTGGGGTTGTGCAGTGAAGGTGGTGTCAAGTCAAATAGTGGGCTTGGTACCGACTCATCAAAAGTACACGCAGCTATTGATGACGGCGCACCCGCAGTTCCTGGCTTTGAAACAGGTTACTTGTACCGGGGGGATACACGATCGCATGAAACTATATTCAAAGAAGGTTTCCAAAGTAAGGGAGATAGCACGGACTTGGAGTTGCATGTGTTTGATAATAATACGCCTCCCAGTAATTTTGTGAGTACGTCTATCTCTCCTGAGGTGGCTATCGACTTTGGAACGGTGTATAGAACAAAGAGAGGATATCTTTATACATTGCGCTTGATGAGCGGGCGAGACGTAAACCGTGAATTAGGAGGGAAAGTGCCATTTCCTGAAGAGATGGAAATTGCTATCCCAGGAAACATAAGAAAGGAAGATGTGTTAGGAGTTACTCCGGTAAATGCTGATGGAACTCACATGGGCTATTCTATTCCTAATCTCGCGAGGGAATAAAAGTGGATGATCGAGAAATTGCGGTGAAAATTGACGGCCTCTTAGTAAAAGCAAAGCTGTCATATGACGTTGAGTCGTCCTGCATTGATTTGGCTATAAATGGGGCTGTGTATTCTTGTTGTGCAGAAAACTTATTTTCGAGCTTTATAAAATTAAGAGCCATGCTGCCAAATATTGAGTTCTTTTGTAAGGGGGCGAAAGTCAATGTGCATCCTTCAAGGGCCTCTTCGCAAATGTCATCAGGGCTTTTGGCGTATGAGCTGACCCTTGGGAAGCAAGCTCTCAGGGAGAATTTGGTCAATATTTTTGACTATGATTCTGAGGGAGTTACTAACGATCCACTTGTTCAGCGCGAATTTTTTGAACGCTGGATGAAATCTTTGAGATGAAGTCGTCAGGTTTGGTTTGTTAATCAAAATAATGCTCTTTTAAAAAGTTGTTCACCTAATGCTGCTTGAAAATACTCCACTCTGTAGGAGCGAGCTTGCCTCGCGATCTTTTGACTATTTAAAAGATCGCGAGGCAAGCTCGCTCCTACAGGGTTTTGTTGTTATCGCAAGGCAGTATTCAAATCGACAAATGCAACACGCGTTCATCTTGCTTGGGTTCTATTGCGCTGCGTTTGTTGACTTTTAATTCCCCGAGGTTGATCAACAGGGTGCGGGTGACGTTGCGGCTCAGCCCCAGCAGTTTGGCGGTGTGGACCTGGTTGTGGTGGCAAAATCGATAGGCCGCGCGTAACAGGCTGCGTTCGACGTTTTCGTGGAGGTTGTCAGACTGGCTCTCGAACAGGCGCTGGAATGCATGTTCCAGCAGTTCTTCGGCGCTCTGGTCGCTGTTGACGGTGCTGGTTTCTGGTCGGGTGATGCGCAGGTTGGACATGCGCAGGTCGTCACTCTGGATGACACCGTCGCGGCAGATCAGCAGGGTGTGGTGAATGACGTTTTCAAGTTCGCGGATGTTGCCCGGCCAGTTGGAGTGCGCGAGTTTTTGCTCTGCCTCCGGGCTCAGTACGACGTCACCATAACCGAGGCGACGGCTGTAGGTGTCGATGAAGTAGCGGGTCAGCGGGAGGATGTCGCCGGGGCGTTCGCGCAGCGGGGTAAGTTCCAGGTTGACCACGTTCAGGCGGTAGAACAGGTCTTCGCGAAAGTGCCCGGCGTTGATGGCTTTTTCAAGCTGTACGTTAGTGGCGGCCAGTACGCGGACGTTGATGGGAATGCTTTTGCGCGAGCCCAGGCGGACCACTTCGCGCTCTTGTAGAACACGCAGCAGCTTGACCTGAATCGGCATTGGCAAATCGCCAATTTCATCGAGAAACAGGGTGCCGCCGTTGGCTTCTTCGAACCAGCCTGCCTTCGCGCCCAGCGCGCCGGTAAAGGCGCCTTTCTCATGGCCGAAGAGTTCGGATTCCACCAGCGATTCTGAAAACGCCCCGCAGTTTACGGCCAGGAAAGGCTGGTGTTTGCGCGCGCTGAGGTTGTGAATGTGGCGCGCAATCAGTTCTTTGCCGGTGCCGGTTTCACCAATGATCAGCACGCTCGCATCACTGGGCGCGATTTGTTGCAGGTGCTGGAGCAAGGCTTTGGACTTGGGGTCTTCAAAGACTTGTGCGGTTGCCCGGATCGAGGTGGCCAAGGCCGGGGAAGGGGGGAGGGTTAGCAGTTGCATGTCGGTCCCTATGAATAAAATGTCGGGATGGGGGACGTGCCGTTAAGTGCCCAGTCGCCCAGTTCCTGAAGCTTGTAGTCCAGAGGGTCGTGCAGGCTCTGCGTGCGCAGGTTGCGCCAGTGCCTGTCGAGCGCCACGGAGGTTTGCGTCGCGCGCGCTCCGGTGACCTCGAAGACCTTGCTACACAACTCCAGGCCATTGCGGCTGGCGGCTACTTTGGCGGTAGCAATGGCGATGGCGACTTCGCCGCGCTCTTCACTGGTGAGCGCCGGGCCTTTGGCCCATGCCTCGTCCAGTACGGCTCCGGCGCGTTCGACTAGCAAGCGGGTGCTTTCCAGAGCAACCCAAAAGTCGCCGTAATGGCCAAGAATGTAGGGGTCCTGGGTGTTTTGGCTGGCGCTGGATTTAAACCAGGGCCGGGTTTCTTCCAGGGTGTAACGGCGCGCTTCTTCAAAGGCGCCTTCGGCGATGCCGAGAAAAATATTGGCGAAATGCAGTTGGGCTATCAGCGGCCGCAGGCAGGCAAAGGGCGTGCTCAGCGGGCCGGGATCGAGCAGCAAGTCCGAGTCTTCAACCCGCACACGCTGGAACGTCACGCTGCCACTGTCGGTCTGACGCTGGCCCATGTTGTGCCAGTCGTTGTGCAAGGTAATGCCCGAGCGGGCGCTGGGGATGGCGGCTATCAACAGCTTGCCGCCTGCGCTTTCGTCAATCGCAGAGGCAATCAGCATTTCAGAGTCGTTGGCGCCGGAGCAGAAGCTTTTTTTGCCGGAGAATTCACGCCAGCCTTCACGCTCCTTGACCACGGTGCGGGTGTCCAGCGGGTTGAGGGTATTGCCCCAGAACCAATTTTTGTTCGCCGTCAGCTTGAACCAGGTTTGCCATTGCGAGGGTTTGGCGAACAGTCGCACAGTGGATAGCATCAGGTGATGGAAGCCGAAGACATGGGCGATTGAACTGTCCACCCGGGCAAATTCGCGCACCACTGCAAACGTTTCAGACCAAGTGGCATTGAGACCGTCGAACTGGCCCGGAATGCTCATGGCCAGCAGGCCGCTGTCGCGCAAAAGATTACGTTCGTGCTTGGGCGTGCCACCTTGGGCATCACGCTCCACGGCGGTCAGGGCGAACTCGGCTGCCAGCTCTCGAGCGATGTCCAACGGTGCCTTCCTGGCATTTAGCTGTGTGACAGTCACGTGTGTTCACCTCGTTTGAATGTCGCCCCCCCAACGTGGTGTCAGGGGGTTGCCAGAAGGCTGCGGGTTATTTCACTTGGCCGTAATCACCGACAGCTTGGTGATCCCTGCGCGCTCAATCGAGGCCATGGCGCGTGCCACTTCGCCGTAGTTCACACCGTTATCGGCTTGCAATTGCACGCGAACTTCCGGGTCTTTGGCCTTGGCCGCCTGCAGGTTGAACTCCAGCAGGCCCGCTTCAACTTCATCCTTGTTGATGAACACTTTGCCCTGATCGTCGATGCTCACCACCAGCGGATCCTTTTGCTCCACAGGGGCGACCGAGTCGGTCTTGGGCAGGTTGATCGGAATCGCGTTGGTCAGCAGTGGTGCGGTGACGATAAACACCACCAGCAGCACCAGCATCACGTCGACCAGCGGCGTGACGTTGATTTCACTGAGTACTTCGTCGTTGTCTTGGGTTGAAAAGGCCATCTCAGGATGCCTCCTTCACTTTTTGCGCGGGCGCTGCAGACTTGTTCAGCACCGGGTGCAGGTGCACACGGAAGGCGCTCTTCTGGGCCAGGCTGTAGAAGTCGTGGGCGAAGTCGTCAAGGTCAGCAGCGGTCAGTTTCAGGCGACGCAGGAAGTAGTTGTAAACCAGCACCGCAGGGACTGCGACCGCGATCCCGACACCGGTGGCAACCAGTGCCGCACCAATCGGCCCCGCCACAGTTTCAAGGCTGGCAGAGCCGGCGGCGCTGATGCCTTTCAAGGCCGACATGATGCCCCACACGGTGCCGAACAGACCGATAAACGGCGAGGTGCTGCCGATACTGGCGAGGATCGCCAGGCCGGTTTCCAGCGAGCGGCGCTCACGCACGATTTGCTGGCGCAGCGAACGCTCCAGGCGGTCCTGATGGTTGATGTTGTGTGCCAGGTCATTGGCCTGTGGCGCATCGGTTACTTGAATGGCGGCATAACCGGCTTGGGCTACACGGGCAGCAGCACCCGGCGCCGTGCTGGCCAGCTCGGCGGCCGAGTCAAGGCTGGTGGCGGCCCAAAATTGCTTGAGAAAGCGACGGTCCTGGTTTTTCAGGCGGCTGAACTGCACGCCCTTGAGTAAGAACAGGCCCCAGGTGGCAACCGAGAAAATAATCAGCAGCCAGATGACCGCATGTTCAATGGATTCAAAGGGGGAAGCGATAAGGTTCATGGTTCAGGCTCTCTAAATTAGGTCATCAAAACGTTCAAGGCGCCGCGTCTTTTTCAGGACGCTCGCGGTGTAAAAAATGAGGTCCGGGCTTATTTGATTTTGAAATCAATCGGCACGCTGACCCAGCCGTCAATCGGGTCATTACCTTGTTTGGCCGGGACAAAACTCCAGCGTTTCACCGCATCTTTGGCTGCGTTGTCGAGTTGGTCGCGACCGCTGCTTTTCTGGATCTGGATTTCGCCAGGCTTACCGCTGGCCAACACGTGGACCCGCAGCAGCACAGTGCCTTCCCAGCCACGGCGCATGGCCAGTGACGGGTATTCCGGCGCCGGGTTGTGCAAATAGCCGGCATTGGCAGAAGCCGGGGTTATTGGCGCAGGGGCTGGCGGCGCGGGTAGAGCAGGGGGTGCAACCGGTTGCGGCGGCGCTGGCGGTTGTTCAACAGGCTTGGCCACGGGTTTAGGCACAGGCTTGACCACCGGTTTGGGTTTTGGGATCGGCTTGGGCGGTGGCGGTTTTACGGCCAGTTCGTCTTCCACAGGCGGAGGCGGTTCGACCACGGGCTGAACAACCGGCTCGGGCGGAGGCGGTTCCACCACAGGCGGTGCCGGTTGAGAAAACTCGATGGTCATTGGCGGAACTTCCGGCGGCACGATCGGCAATACCGGCGTCGGGTTCTGACTGATCCAGTAAATCACCGCACCGTGCAGTGCCAGTGCGAAAACCCCCAGCAGCACTGCTTCACGGCGGCTCAGGATGCGCTTGGGCGTACTTTGCAGGCGCGACAATGACAGTGGGCCGCGAAACGTGCGCCCAAGATCAAGCAGTTCGCCGCCGGGGCCCTGGCGCCAGAGCACATCCAGCGCGCTGGCAGTTTGGACATTGGCCATTAATAACTCCTGGCTTTTAGCAAAACGAAGTCGTATTCGCGATCAATACACTCCACTGAATGCACTTAGTTGCCGAAGCAAACAGGCATGCAAAAGTAATAGCAAGAGCCATACCAACTAGTAAAAGCGCCGTAAATCGGGCGTATTTTGTTAATTGTCAGACACAACAGTGTGGTTAATTCAGCGCATTGTTCATACACTGTTGCTGGAGCAACACGTGTTGAACAGCAGGCAGGCAAAACCCCTCTACCATGGGCGTCACGGCAACGACAGCAAGTGATGCAAATGCATATGCACTGATCAAATTGTTATAAGAAAACTTTAAAGCAGGTCGACTGTTGAAATGCAAACAGCCCCTTTACAAACTGTTTGGTTGACACCTGAAAGTTGCTCTTTAATTGCCGGAAATCGCTGTTTTTGGGCTGGCACGAACTCTGCAAAAGTCCGTGTGAGAGCGAGACTATACGAATAGATGCTCCACTCACTAACAGGCAGGAGCATTAATAATGAACAGTGCGTCAGAAAGGCGAGTATTACGACGTAGTGCACTGGCGACAGCTTCCAGCATGGGAATTCTCCTGATGCTGGTTCAGGCCACAGCGGTGGCTGCCGAGGACAAAGATCCTACGTTAGCCACGGTGGTGGTGTCCGGCGCCGAGGCCAGCGAGGCGCAGAAAACGCAAAAAGAACTGAAGAAAGTGGCGGGCAACACCGCCGTGGTCGACAACCGGGACATCGAGCGCGGTCGCGCAGCCAATGCCGAAGACGTTCTGGCCTTGCAACCCGGTGTGTTCGCCCAGGCCACCAGCGGCTCAAGCGCCAACAAGATTTCCATTCGTGGCTCGGGGCTCAATACCTTCTATCAAGGCTATGTGCTGGGCATCAAGTTTCTCTTTGACGGCCTGCCGCTGACCGGGCCGGGTGGTACTCAGGAAGACATGCTGGACATGCAGGCGGTGGACCACACTGACGTGCTGTACGGCGCTAACGCCTATCTCTATTCCGCCTTGTCGCTGGGCGGGGCCATCAACTTTGTCAGTAAAACCGGGCGCACTGATCCAGGCAATTACGCGCGCTTTGAGGCGGGCAGTTACGGCTATCAAAAAGAGCAATTAAGCACCGGCGGGGTCGTGGGTGATGCTGATTACTACGTCAGTGTTCTGCACAACCAGCGCGATGGTTATCAGGACGACACGTCCAACAAAGGCCAAGGCCTGGTCGCCAACTTTGGCTACGTGTTCAACCCAAAGCTGGAAACGCGATTCTTTGTGCGTTATCGCGAAGAGACCCTGACCCAGGGCAACACGCTGACCAAGTATCAGCTCAAGCATGACCCGACCAGCAACGCCGTGCCGATTGGTCGCAAGAAAGACGGCTCGACCCTGTTGGGCAGCAAGACAACCTACACCTTTGACGATAACGCCAAGCTGGAAGTGGGCCTGGGCTACAACGACTATCCGCTGTTGAACGGCTGGCGCTACAGCCCGTCCCCCCAAGATTGGCGCTCCAAAGACATCAACCTGACCCTGCGTTATCTGCGCACTGGCGACACGTTCCTGGGCTTGCCCAGCGACAGCAGCGTGACGTTCAGCAATACCCAGTCTTACCTGGCGGACGTGAAGTCCCACAGTCGGGTTACCGGCGCAACGCTCCAGAAAACCGATTACACCGGCTCACGCGATACGGTGTTCTCGTTGGGGAACGAGTTGCAGTTGGGCGATAAAACCTGGCTGTCCAGCGGGCTCTCGCTGATCAATATCAAACGCAAGGCCGACATTAAATACACCACCGGTGTTAATACCAGCGCCTTCCCCAGCGGTGTTGAATACACCGAAACCGATCTGGCCCCGCGTCTGGGCTTGCGCTATCAACTGACACCGGAATTCGAGTTGTTCGGCAACGTCAGCCGTTCGGTCGATCCACCCGTTACCTGGCAACTGGGTAGCACCGGGACCCCCTACATTCGCGATGTCCGCCCGCAAAAGGCCAACACCGTGGAGTTCGGGATTCGTGGCGGTCATGGCATCTTTGACGGCAGCCTGACCGTGTACCGTTCGTGGGTGCAAAAGGAATTGCTTTCGGTGGTCGTGCGTCAGGCCACGGCGACCCAGGACCAATTGGTGGCCACCTCCAACGGCAGCCCGACCATTCACCAGGGGATAGAGGCGGGGCTCAACGCATTGCTCTGGGAAGGCAAGAATGGCGACACGGTGTCGTTGCGTCAGGCTTATACCCTGAACGACTTCTACTACCGCCACGACTCAACGTTTGGCGACAACCAGTTGCCGGGGCTGCCGCGTCAGGTGTACCAGGCCGAGCTGCAATATCGGCAAGCGGGTGGTTTCTACGCACAACTCAATGCACGTGCGGCTTCCAGTTATTACGTCGATTTTGCCAACACCCTGAGTGCGCCGTCCTACACCCTCTGGGGAGCTAAAGTCGGTTACGAAGCTCCGAGCAAAAAATGGGAAGTATTTGTGGATGCCCGCAACCTGACCAACCAGCGCTACGCCACGGCGACCAACACCGCGTATGACGCCAAGGGTCAGGACTCGGCCAACTTTTATCCGGGCGACCCGTTCAACGTCACCACCGGCGTTTCGTTCCACTTCTAATAGGTGAAAATCTACAGATCGCGATACAAACTCGCTCTTATCAAACAGAGAATAAGTGATTGATTCTAAAGGCCTTGTAGGAGCGAGCTTGCTCGCGATCTTTTGATCTTGGTCTAAGAGCCCCCTCACCCTAGCCCTCTCCCGAAGGAGAGGGAACCAATTGGGGGATGCTGACGATATTCGCTGTCCTGTTTGATGCGCGACAGCGCGGCGTCGAAGACGGGGCGGCCATTCCTACAGTTTTTGGCACGATTCAAATTTCCTGTAGCCGCTGCCACCCATCGCAGCCTCATTCTTCGGCAGCGACTACAGGGCATTTGCCAGGTCTTGGCATTGTGCAAATACCGCTCTCTAAGCCAAAGGTTTAGAGTGGTGCCCAGGTTTGGATCGGGCGAGCACGGCGTTATGAATATTCGATTTCTGCAGACCTTCGTTTGGGTCGCACGGCTTGGCAGTTTTCGCCTGACCGCAGAGAAGCTTTCAACCACCCAGGCGGCGGTTTCCAGTCGCATTTCAGTGCTTGAAAACGAGCTCGGGGTGCAGTTGTTTCAGCGTGATTCGCGTGGGGTGAGCCTCACGCGCGAAGGTCAGAAGGTGTTGGGCTATGCCGAACAGATGCTCGCGACCCAGCAGCGTTTGTTGCAGTCGCTCGGCCAGACAGACAGTTTCGCCGGGCGCTTGCGTATCGGGGTCATGGACACGGTGATCCACAGTTGGCTCAGCGATCTGATCAGCGCCATAAGCCGCGATTACCCTCAGGTTGAAGTCGAGCTGACGGCGGATACGGCGTTGAATCTCAACGAGCAACTGCTCAAGGGGCATCTGGACCTTATTTTTCAAACTGATCTGGTGCGTGCCGACGGGGTGCGCAATGTGCAACTGGCCAGTTACGCGCTGAACTGGGTCGTGGCCAAGGCCAGCCCGCTTGATCGCAGCTATGCAAGCCTTTCAGACCTCTGTCAGGAACGCTTGCTGACCTTTTCGCGGTTATCGCGGCCACATCAGGACATGCTTAATTTCCTGCATCAGCAAGGCATTGCGACGCCCAGGGTCAGTTGCATCAACTCAGTGGCGGCGATCATCAAACTGGTGGCTGACGGCTTTGGCATAGGCGCGTTGCCACCGGTGCTGGTCAGCCGTGAATTGCACAGCCAAGCCATGGTTGCGTTGCCCATGGAGGCGCCACCAGGGTTTGCGGTGTTTGCCAGTTGGCGCGTCGGAGCAGGGCTGGAACTGAACGAAGTGGTGGTCAATCTGTGTCAGAGCGTGGTCGCGGATTATCAGCGCAGCGTGTCACACGACCACTTCGTATTGCCTGACAACTGATCCGTATTTTTTCGCCATATCTGCGTCTGTTATGAGTGCAGATCAAGGCGCACAATTCCCATCAACCTCTCGAGACAGGCAAGAACGTGAGACCCCAAGCTGTACTCGCCTCTTGCCGCCCGATGTGCTGCACCTGTTTTATTACGTAGGTTTGACGGGGAAATGTGATGGGTAAGATGGCGTGGTTTTTAGGCGGTTTTTTAATACTGACCATCGGTATCGGTATTTTGGCGACCATTCCGCCGGGTTGATCAGATGTTTCCACTCAGATGCGGGCATACCGGTGTTGCCCGCTCTGCCAGCAGCACTCCGACTACGCCCGCACGTATGATGAATGCGTTTATTCGATCGTAAAATCGACAGCGTAGTTATAGGGGTAGATATCCGAGTGTTGTCTTAACCGGGAATTACAATCTCCTGGGCCGATGACGCTATGAGTCCAGAAGTAATTAACTTTCGGCGACTGATGCAGATACGACTTTTCATAGGCGTATAAGAAGCTGGTTTCAAAATGCAGCATGTCTTTGCCAATGCTGTAGGCAAACCGGGTTTCAAATAAGGGTTTTTTAACACCGTACTCAATTAAAATGTCGCCCTTGAAGTGGGGGGCTGCATGGAGCTGGAAAACATTTCTGCTGTGGGCGGAAAACTCAGGAGGGAAGCTTCCCTCTCTGCCGCTGTGGGTGCCTTCTATTCTTTTTAGTTCATGCGCTGTGTTGTTGATAACGCGCAGGTTAACTATCAGTGTGTCGCTGAATTTGCTATTCATTTTTGAGATCCTTCTCATGGGGTGAATAGCTGAAGATTAGAGCCTTAACTTAGGTGCTGTCGGTGTAGTTGTCCTTTCTCTGATGCTGTTAATTCGTTTTTTAACGTAAGAATTATCTTGGTTATTTCTCAGGCAGATGCATCTTTTTCTAGTATGAGCTTTTAGGCAGCAAGAGTTCTGCGCACAGTCCGCCCCCTTCGCGATTGCTCAGGCAAAGCGAGCCCCCCAAGGCAATCGCCAGTTGCTGGGCAATCGCCAGCCCGAGCCCGGTGCCGCCCGTGTCGCGATTGCGCGAGCTTTCAACCCGGTAGAACGGTTTCAATACTTCGCGCAGTTCTTCGGCTGAAATTCCCGGCCCGCGATCAAGCACTTTGATTGATACATTGCCGTTGGCTTGCGCGCTGACTACCAGTTCGGCCGCTCCGGAAAACTTCAAGGCATTGTCCAGCAAGTTGATCAGTACCCGGCGCAGGGCATGGGGTCGGGTTTCGATGGGGGAGCCATAGCTGCCACTGCTGCTGACCGCTTTGCCCACGTCTTGATAGTCGAACACAATGCTGTCGACAAAGGCATCCAGGTCAAGTTTGCAGTTGGCCTCGGTTGAGCCATGCACGCTGCGGGCGTAGGCCACACCCTCGCGGACCAGGTGTTCCATTTCCCCCAGATCACTCAGCAGTTTGTCGCGCTCAGTCGAGTCGTCCATAAACTCGGCGCGCAGTTTCATGCGGGTAATGGGGGTCTGCAAATCGTGGGAAATGGCTGCGAGAATCTGCATGCGCTCTTTGAGGTAGTCTGCGATGCGCTGCTGCATGGCATTAAAGGCCACGGCGGCATGGGCGACCTCGGTCGGGCCGCTTTCGTCCAGATGCTGGATGCGGGCATTCGGGTCCAGGCTTTCTACCGCGCGTGACAGCCGGCTGAGCGGGCGTATGGCCAGCCTCACCGCCATCCAGGTACATCCCAGCAGCAGCGCCAGTTGCAGCACCAAAACCACCGGTAGCCACAGGGCCACGGGAATATCGGCCGGGCGCACGTCAATGGTCACAGGGTTGCCGTCAGCCAGTTGCAAAAACACCTGATAGTGCGGGCGCACGCCAGGGATGTCGGCAAAGGTCAGAGCGTAATGTTGGCCCAGCGTGTCTTTGATCGAGGAAGCCGACATGGGCGGGTCTGCAGTGTCCATGGGCACACCGCTGTCGCCTTTGGTTAACAGGTACTGGTAATGCTCCCGATTCAGGCGCGAGAGCCAAGCCTGACGCTCTTCGGCGGGCAGGCGGTCCAGGATGGCAACGGACGTTGAAATGTCGTTTTCCATGTTGTTGAGCATCGTCGAACGGGCGCTCAAATAGCGCTCATAGAACTGCACGCTGAACGACAGACCGTTGGCCAGTAGCAGACTTACCAGAAAGATCAGCGACAATTGCGACGCCAGGGTCTTGGGCCAGCGCAGCCATTTCATAGCGATGCACCGAGAATTTTCACGGGCAGTGAGAACACATAGCCTTCACTGCGCACGGTTTTGATACAGGCTGGCTCGCGGGCATCATCGAGCAAGCGTTGACGCAAACGACTGACCAGCAGGTCTATGGAGCGATCAAACAAGTCGGCATCACGGCCCTGTGTCAGGTTGAGCAATTGATCACGGCTGAGAACCCGCTGTGGATGGTCAAGAAACACGCGCAGCAGGCGGTATTCGGCGCCGCTGAGGGCGACCATGGTGTCGTCCTCATCCAGTAAATGGCGGGCGCTGGTGTCCAGCCGCCAACGACCAAAAGCCAACAAGCTGCCACTGTCGGTGACCTGCAAGTTGGGTGGCAACATGCGCGTACGCCTTAAAACGGCGTTGATCCTTGCGAGCAGTTCACGGGCAGCGAAAGGTTTGACCAGGTAGTCGTCGGCGCCCATTTCGAGGCCGATGATGCGGTCGGTTTCGTCACTGCGTGCTGTCAGCATTAATACCGGCGTGGCCTTGTGCTTGCCGGCGCGCAGTTCGCGGCACAGCAACAAGCCATCATCACCGGGCATCATGATGTCCAGCACAATCAAGTCGACAGGTGTGCTTTCCAGAAAGCTGCGCATTTGCCTGCCGTCGGCAACCACGGTGGTGCGCAGACCATTCTTTTTCAGGTAATTGCCCACCAGTTCGCGAATCTCACGATCATCGTCAACGATCAGGATGTGATCGACATGCTCCATGGCTTTAATCTCTCGCGGGTGGTTGGTGAGGCGCATCATAGCCAGAGACTGCGCTCTTGCCTGCAGGCCTTTGTATTTCAGTGTATCTGAGGTTTTACAGATACATCCTGAGGCAAAAATCTTCAGGCCGCTCCCACCCGGCCTTGGCCTGGAATGTATCGCTGTGTATCTGCACGCCTTCCAGATACGCAAAGAGTCATCGAGGCCGATTCTCGACACATTCGCGATACCTCACGGGCTTTGAATAGGACCCATCGAGATACCAAGCCTCGATGACTCTTAACCAAGACTGTGAGGAACTGATCATGAACATCAAAGCTACCTGTGCTGCCGGTGTGTTTGCCGCGTTAAGTCTGTTTGCCCTGGGGGCCCAGGCCCAAGAAATGCCGGTTGCGCAAAACTACACCTACGGCACGCATCTGGATGTGAAGAAGGTACTGGCTATCACTGAAGACCCAGGTTACGACTGCCAGGTGGTCAAATCGCACATGACCTACCTCGACTCCAAGGGGCAAACCCAGCAACTCAACTACCTGAAAGTTTCGCAAAACTGCAACGAGGGCGGCTAGTCCATGGCTGGCAAGTTTGCAGGTGTTGGCCGGGCAGCGCGTTGGCTGGCGTTGCTGGGTGCGATGGCCGCGAGTGGAGGAGCGTTCGCGGCCCAAGAAGGCGGTGTGCCGATGCCGGCGTTGTCCGGCGCCGTTGAATGGCTCAACTCACCGCCGCTGACACGCGAGTCGTTGCACGGCAAAGTGGTGCTGGTGGATTTCTGGACCTATGGCTGTATCAACTGTCAGCGCAGTCTGCCTTATGTCAATGCATGGGCAAAAAAGTACGCCAAAGAAGGGCTGGTGGTGATTGGCGTGCATACGCCTGAATATGAAGAAGAGCGAGTGATCGAGAACGTACGTCAGCAGGTGAAGAAGTTGGGTATTGAATACCCGGTTGCAATCGACAATAACAGCGTGATCTGGCGTGCTTTTGATAACCAGTATTGGCCAGCCCACTATTTTGTTGATGCCAAAGGCCAAGTACGGGCCACGCATTTTGGCGAAGGTATGTATCAGCAGCAGGAACAGTTTATACAACGTTTACTTGCCGAGAATCATGAGCAGTGATGCGGTATGTGACTGCGGGTTTGAACGAAATTTGTCAGTTTATTCTGTGATGCGGGTGGGTAAGTTCGACTTGAATGATTAGTGGCAGTTTTATTGTCCGCGAAGTGCTTCACTTTTTATTTATCAATAATTAAGAGTGAAGTGGGATGTTAAGCCGAGAAATCATGTTGAAGTTGTTTGCCAGGAGTGCACCGTATGTTGATCTATATTTGCCGCTGATTCATGGCGTGATTGATCGATATGAGATTAATACCCCGCAGCGGATAGCTGCTTTTCTTGCCCAGGTGGGACACGAAAGTGCCGGTTTCACGGTGCTTGTCGAGAACCTTAATTACAGTGCAGACGGTTTAGCCATGACCTGGGGGGCGCGCTTTGCCCTGAAGGATTCAGCGGGTAAATATGTGATGGTAAAAGACGGCAGCCGTTTGCGGCGTATGCCTAATAGCGAGGCGCAATTGCTGCACCGTAAGCCTGAGGCCATTGCCAATCGTGTGTACAGTGATCGTCTGGGTAACGGCTGCGAGGCGTCGGGGGAGGGGTGGCTCTACCGCGGTCGAGGTCTGATTCAAGTCACCGGCAAAGAGAACTATCGCGCCTGCAGCCTTGCGCTGTTTGCAGATGATCGCTTGCTCACGACTCCCCACTTGCTGGAAAACTGGCAATGGGCGGTGGCGAGTGCGTGCTGGTATTGGCAGGCACGCGGTATCAATAAATGGGCTGATGGCGATGATTTTGAATCGGTCACCAAGGCAGTCAATGGTGGTTTGAATGGGCATGCCGAGCGCTTGGCGGTGTACCGCGAGGCGTTGCGTTTATTGGAGGATTCCCCTTGATGCAGCGTTTGCTGCTCAACGAACGCCAAGGCTTGTCAAGGTTTCGCAGCTGACGCCGTGAAACCTCAACAGGCCAAGGGTGGCGCCTTAACTGACGACGCGATAGCAGGGCACGTAAGCGGCGCCGCCGGGCAGCTTCATGCGGTGTTGTTTAACGAAGGCATGCAGCAGTTTATCCAGCGGTTTCATGATCGCGGCGTCACCGTGAATCTCGTACGGGCCGTGCTTTTCGATCAGGTGAATGCCTTTTTCTTTGACGTTGCCGGCCACGATTCCGGAGAAAGCCTGGCGCAGGTTGATGGCCAGCTCATGGGGTGGCAGGCCGCTGCGCAATTGCAGGTTGGCCATGTTGGCATGGGTCGGGTCGAATGGGCGCTGGAACCCTTCATCGATTTTCAGCAACCAGTTGAAGTGGAACGCGTCATTGCGCTCGCGGCGGAACTGCTTCACCTCTTTAAGCCCTGCGGTCATTTGGCGGGCCACTTCAGGCGGGTTGTCGATGATGATCTGGTAGTGCTGTTGTGCCGCTTCGCCCAGGGTGGCGCCGACAAACTCGTGCAACTGTTGCAGGTAAGGTTCGGCTTCTTTGGGGCCCGTCAGAATGACCGGGAAGGGCACGTCTTTGTTGTCCGGGTGCATCAGAATCCCGAGCAGGTACAAAAACTCTTCAGCCGTGCCCGCACCGCCCGGGAAGATGATGATGCCGTGCCCTACACGCACAAACGCTTCGAGGCGTTTTTCGATGTCAGGCAGAATCACCAGCTCGTTAACGATTGGGTTCGGGGCTTCGGCGGCGATGATGCCGGGCTCTGTCAGGCCCAGGTAACGCCCCCCCACCAGGCGTTGCTTGGCGTGTGAAATGGTGGCGCCCTTCATCGGGCCTTTCATCACGCCGGGGCCACAGCCGGTGCAGATGTCCAGACTGCGCAAGCCCAGTTCATGGCCGACTTTTTTAGTGTATTTGTACTCTTCGGTGTTGATCGAGTGACCACCCCAGCACACCACAATCTTGGGGTCTACGCCTGGGCGCAGGGTGCGGGCGTTGCGCAGAAAATGGAAGACGTAGTCGGTGATGCCGGCAGAAGAACTCAGGTCAACGCGTGTACTTTCCAGACCGCTTTCGGTGTAGACAATGTCGCGCAGGGCGCTAAACAGCATCTCTCGGGTACTGGCAATCATTTCGCCGTCGACAAAGGCATCGGCCGGTGCATTCAATAGTTCAAGGCGAACACCACGGTCTTGCTGGTGAATCCGGACTTCGAAATCTTTATAGGCTTCAAGAATGGTTTTGGCGTTGTCGACGTGAGCACCGGTGTTGAGGATAGCCAGTACGCATTGGCGGAACAGTGTGTAACTGCGGCCTGAGCCGACTTCGCTCAGTTGTTGCACTTCACGTTGCGAGAGTGTCTCCAGGCTGCCTTTCGGGCTGACCGAAGCATTGATGACTTGTCTTTGAACCATTGTGGGCTTCCTGTGAGCGGGATCAAAAATGGCGTGGCGCAGCTTTATGAGTTCATATCAGCACTTCGCATTGGCCGAGCGAGAGGTCCCAACTCTTACGTCTTTGGATTCATTCGATTAAAGCATAGTGCCTCTGTGCAGGCATGTCGCAGAGCGATCCACCTTACGCGGGTCGCGCTGGCTACAGTAACACCGCGCACGCAGAAGACCACCTATCGATCGGCCAACTTTAGCTGTGGTCTCTGAGCAATTGCGGTGTCTGCAAGGGGTGGTCAACGGTAGGGCCTGGGCACGGTTTTAAGCGGGGATTTACAGGCATGGATGCGCAGATTCAGGGTTTCGACTGCCCGGCAGGGGCAGTCGAATCGTCAATACGGTGGTGCCGTTTTTAACGATCAGGCAGCCGGTTGGGCCTGCACATGATGGGACAGGGCTTCCTGAAGTTTTTTCTCTTGCTCAGGGGACAACGAGGTGCGCAGAACTTTGCCCTCGAAGCCTGCTTTTTGCAGTTCTTCCAGCACTCTCTCCGGTTGGTATTTGCGCAACAGCACAAACAGCGCCGAAGAGTTGTTCGGGATGGTTTCGCCCAGGTTCTTGATGAACTTGTCGTCGATCCCGTAATCGCTCAACGAGCCAGACAATGCACCGGCGCCAGCGCCCAGGGCGCCGCCAATGGCAAAACCGGCCAGCGGGTTGAGAAACAGCAGGCCAACCAGTGCGCCCCAGAGCCCGCCAGTGACCAGGCCCGAGGTGGCGCCAATGGCGGTCAGGTTGACGCTTTGTTTGACGTGGAGCTTGCCTTCACCGTTGCGCGTAACAATGACCGAGTCTTCGAGCTCAACCAGATATTCTTTGCTCAACGACACCAGCTCGGTGAGCGCGCGGTCGGCGGTTTGGGTGTCTGAAAATCCCACTACGATTAGATCGGACATGTCTTTCATTCCTTGGCAATACAGGTCCAGCCCAGAGGGGCTGATGTTAGAAGGAGTCGCTCAGTCGCCATGATGCAGGGGCATCGTGGCCGCAGTTATTCAGAGAATTTGAGTCTTCTGCGAGGAGAGAGCGTGGTCGCAAACCTGGATATGTCAAGTCAGCAGCGCATCACTGCCAGCAATCAGGGGGCATGATTGCAGAAAAAACGGGGATGGTTTCAATCGTGGAGGGCTGGCTAGGCAGCCCTGACACTCACTCCAAGGGCTGATACCTCGGAGAATTAAGACTGGTTGCCTTTGTCCGATGCATTCAGACCTGCCTGGATGCGTTGATAAATTTCTTCGCGGTGTACTGCGACGTCTTTCGGCGCGTTTATGCCGATTCTGACCTGCTGCCCGCTGACTCCTAAAATAGTGATCGTAATATCGTCACCGATGTTTATGCTTTCACCAACTTTACGGGTGAGTATCAGCATTTTTTTCTCCTTGATGGCTTTGTAAGGCACGTCTCTGAGACGGTGCGGCTTCGGTCATGGCTACAGAATACTGCTAAGTGCATATAAATGCGCCGCTCATTACAGACGTCATAGCCAGAGGTAAAATTCCCCAAACGAGGGAAGCTCATGCCTATGAAGCTTAAATAAGGGCGGATTTGATTTGTTCAAGGAGAGCAAAGGCCACTGCCCCAGTGATAAAATCGACCCACTCATACAGATAGGGGAAACGCAGTGCGTAAAGTCATCGTGATGACAGCAATATTGGCCTTGACGGCTTGCGGTCAGGAGTCTAACGATAAAATCGAGCAGGCTAAAGCGGCTTCTCACTCTGCGGTGGTCCAGGTGCCTGTTGCTCACTGGGCGCTGGAGCTCACTGAAGGGCAGAGAGCGACGATTACGGATACCACTGGCAGGCTGCTGGATAATGGCTTTGTTCCCTACATTCTCGAAAAAGACGGTGTGCAACATTTCTTGATCGGCCCTTATGCGACCGAGGCTCAAGCCCGGGAAGTGCAAGAACAGATCAAGCTCAAACCCAAGCTCGAAGGCATTGAAACCGACGTGATAGAGCTGCCGCCTTCGCCTTGATCGACTACCTGTCAGCCATGGATTCAAGCGTAGTGCCCAACGGGCACTACGCGAATGTCGGCACCTGTTTTTTAAGCGTGTCCGGCGCTACCGGTCCAAGCGAGAGCAGGATTACAGCAATACGATGCCCTGATTACACGCACATTAAGCGCGTGTCGTCGGCAATCTGGACATGCGAGTTGTTCAGCGTTTAGAAAGGTGTGACAAGCCCCAGGGCCGTTGCTTTGATCAATGCAGCGCTACGGGTTGAAACGCCGAACTTAAGACGAATATTGCTGAAATGAAAATTGACCCCCGACTCCGTGCATTTGAGGATCAGCGCAATCTCCCAGGAGGTTTTGCCCTGAGCCCCCCAAGCGAGCACTTCCTTTTCTTTGGGGGTGAGTTTGATAGCGCTCAGAGCATGCTCTTTGGTCTGGGCGTTAGGCTGCAGATGTGCTGATTGTCCACTGGTCGCTGATTGAGGCTGATGCATGGCAAGACACTCCCATAGATCAAAAAACGTAAGCGGGTTGTAGGAAATCTCTCTCTGTGCGAGAGGAATTTCCCGTAGGACTTTTCCTTGCTATGGGCTTATTTATAAACCGTTCTGCGGTGTTTGGAACCTGTCAAAAATAACAGTCTGAACACATTTCTGATCTCGGACTGGCAGGCGAGGCACCGCATTGCTTCGCCCCCTGACTGGCCCCTCAAACCAGCCTTAGCCCTTGCTTGCAACGAGCAGATGGCGCAAGTTTTATCTGGACACATATCGACGAACCGTGACGACAAGGGCCGCACGCTATGAGCAATCACAAGATCGAAATTCGTCGCAGCAATGTCGAAAAAATCCTTCTCGGAGCCGAGAAGGTCTTTGCCGAAAAAGGCTTTGCGGGCACCGCCATGGCGGATATTGCCGCTGAAGTTGAGCTGCCTCGTTCCAACTTGCACTATTACTTCAGTACCAAAACCGAGCTGTATAACGCGGTTTTGCTGGGTTTGCTGGAAGTGTGGAAACAAGATGCGCTGTGTTTTGAAACCTATGATGACCCGCGCCTGGTTCTCAGCAGTTACATTCGCGCCAAGATGACCCACTCGCGTACGCGGCCCTACGGCTCGAAAGTCTGGGCAGACGAAATCATCCATGGCGCGCCCACGTTGGGGCTCACGCTGGATGCGAGTCTCTATGATTGGGCAAAAATGAAAGAAGCCAAAATCCGCCAGTGGGTGGCAGACAAACGGATATTGCCGGTAGAGCCGTCCAGCGTGTTGTTCATGATCTGGGCTTCAACCCAGCACTACGCAGACTTCGATCACCAAGTGAACATCATCAACGAGCATCAACCGTTGAGTGACATCCAGTTCGAGCGCGCCATCCACAGTGTCACCAGCATCATCCTGCGCGGTATCGGGCTGGAGCCGTGACAGCGTCGCCCCATGTGATAACTACCCGTACCTAACCTGTGGGAGTCGGGCTTGCCCGCGATGCAGACGACTCGGTTAGCAATCGTCTGCGGTATTGATTCAATCGCGAGCAAGCCCGCTCCCACAGAGGGTCAAGAAGCCACGTGGTACGGATTACGCGGGTCGTGGTTCCAGTCCAAGAAAGGTTTGCCGGTGTTTTGCGGCACCATCTCGATACAGTCGTCCACCGGGCAAGTGATCTGGCACAGGTTGCACCCTACGCACTCATCATCAATCACTTCATAGCGGTGGGTCCCGTCGGCCAGTTTCTGGCTGGAAATGGCCTGGTGCGAAGTGTCTTCGCAGGCGATGTGGCAACGACCACAGCCAATGCATGCTTCTTGGTCGATCTTGGCGATGACTTGGTAGTTTATATCCAGATATTTCCAGTCAGTGGTATTGCCCACGGCCCTACCCGAAAAGTCCTCCAGGCTCGAATAGCCTTGGCTGTCCATCCAGCGCGATAAACCGTCTTTCATCTCATCAACAATCCTAAACCCGTGGAGCATGGCCGCGGTGCACACTTGCACGGCGCCACAGCCCAGGGCGATAAATTCCGCAGCATCGCGCCAACTGCCAATGCCGCCAATCCCACAGATCGGCAAGCCTTGGGTCTGTGGGTCGCGGGCAATTTCGGCCGCCATGTTCAGCGCGATCGGCTTGACGGCCGAACCGCAATACCCCCCGTGGGTACTCTGGCTGCCCACCACAGGCAGGGCGACCATGCGATCAAGGTCGACACTGGTGATCGAGTTAATAGTGTTGATCAACGACACCGCATCGGCACCGCCGCGATGGGCCGCCCGGGCGCTGAGGCGGATATCGGTGATGTTTGGCGTCAGTTTGACGATCACCGGCAGCGAGCAGTACGTCTTGCACCAGCGCGTGACCATTTCCACGTACTCCGGCACTTGGCCAACGGCCGCGCCCATGCCGCGTTCCGGCATGCCGTGTGGGCATCCAAAGTTCAGCTCGATACCATCGGCGCCCGTGGCTTCAACCAGCGGCAGGATGTACTTCCAGGCTTGCTCCTCACACGGCACCATCAGCGACACAATCAGTGCGCGGTCTGGCCAGTCTTTCTTGACCTGAGTGATTTCACGCAGGTTGATTTCCAGCGAGCGGTCGGTAATCAGCTCGATATTGTTGATGCCCATGACTTCACGGTTAGGCCCGAAGTGCGCCGAATAGCGTGAGGATACATTGACCGCCGCCGGGTCTTCGCCCAGGGTTTTCCAGACAACGCCGCCCCAGCCTGCCTCATAGGCGCGGACCACGTTATAGGCTTTGTCGGTCGGCGGCGCAGAGGCCAGCCAAAAGGGATTGGGGGCTTTGATACCGGCGAAGTTAATCGAGAGATCGGCCATTTACGCAGCCTCCTGAGTGAGCATGAGTTGGGCATGAATGGCTTGCGCGGCCAGCTTGCCGTGTTGCACCGCTTGCACGGTCAGGTCCTGGCCCAGCGAGGTGCAATCGCCACCGGCATACACGCCGGGGATGCTGGTGCGCAGGTGCTCATCCACGGTGATCCGATCGCCTGTGCGCTGGAGTGAATGGGCCAGCGGGTCACTCAGGGTGGCTTCGTCAAAGGTTTGGCCGATGGCCTTGAATACCGCATCGGCGGCCAGCTCAAAGGTTTCGCCGGTTTTCACCAGGCGACCGTCTGCAAGGCGGGTGCGGGCAAAGCGCATGCCGCGAACTTGGCCCTGATCGTCGAGCAACACCTCATCGGGTTGGGCCCAGGTCATCAGGCGCACCTGATTGGCCTTGGCGATGTCTTGCTCATGGCCGGTCGCACCCATGTCTTCCTGACCACGGCGATACACCAGGTTCACCTCGCGGGCGCCCAGACGGGCCATTTGTACGGCCATGTCGATAGCGGTATTGCCCGCGCCCAACACGATGCAACGTTCGGCCAGTGGCAGTTGGGTCAGGTCGTCGCTTTGGCGCAGCTCGCGAATGTAGTCAGTGGCAGCCAATACACCGGGTGCCTCTTCGTGGGCCAGACCGAGCTGCCGACTGGCGGCCAGGCCGATGGCCAGAAATACCGAATCAAATTGTTGGTGCAGGTCGCTCAGGCTCAGGTTGTCGCCCAAGCGCTGGCCGTGGCGAACTTCGATGCCACCGATCTGCAAGACAAAATCCACTTCACGCTGAGCGAAATCATCCACCAGCTTGTATTTGGCGATGCCGTATTCATTGAGACCGCCGGATTTTTCCCGGGCTTCGAAAATCACCACCTCGTGCCCTTGCAGGGCCAGCCGATGGGCGCAGGCCAGTCCGGCCGGGCCCGCGCCGACCACGGCAATGCGCTTGCCGGTTGAGGCGGCGCGGGTGAACGGGTACTCGTTGAATTGCGCATTATCAATCGCATAGCGCTGCAACAAGCCGATCAATACCGGCGCACATTCCTGCGCGTTATTGCGCACACACGCTTGCTGGCACAGCACTTCGGTGGGGCATACGCGGGCGCAACTGCCGCCGAGAATGTTGGCCGAAAGGATTTTCTGCGCAGCGCCTTGAACGTTTTCCTGCTGGATATTGCGAATAAAAGACGGAATGTCGATGTCGCTTGGGCACGCATTTACACACGGTGCGTCGTAGCAATACAGGCAACGCGAGCTTTCCAGTTCAGCCTGACGGGCGCTGAGCGGTGGCGCCAGATCAGTGAAGTGACTGGCCAGCACCAGCGCATTTTCGTGGGGGTGCGGTAGATGATTCAGGGACTTGATCACAGGAATTGCCTCACGGTTGTGGGAAGCGTCTGCCTCTGACGGGCAGTGGTGGTGTACTCAGCGCTTAACAGCAACGGGCTGGTGATGCTCGGCGCGCTTTTTCAACAGGTCGTACACGGCGGGGTAGGCCGGGCGTTCGATATAACGCCCGGCGCCGCGTTCGGCCCGCAAATCGCCATCGGCCCAGACCACCCGGCCCTGGCTGATGGTGTGGCTGGGCACGCCGCGCACGGTCTTGCCTTCGAATATGTTGAAGTCGACCTGTTGGTGGTGGGTTTTAGCGGAAATGGTGCGCGTGCCTTGCGGGTCCCACAGCACCAGATCGGCATCGGCACCCACGCGGATTGCGCCTTTGCGCGGGTACAGGTTGAAAATTTTCGCGGTGTTGGTCGAGGTCAGCGCCACGAACTCCTGCATCGACAAGCGCCCGGTGTTCACGCCTTCATCCCAGAGCACGGCCATGCGGTCTTCGATACCCGCCGTGCCGTTAGGGATTTTGCTGAAGTCGTCACGCCCGACGGCCTTTTGCTCGGCACAGAAACAGCAATGGTCGGTGGCGGTGGTGTGCAAATTGCCGGATTGCAGACCGTGCCACAGCGCTTGTTGGTGGCCCTGGGGACGGAAGGGCGGGCTCATCACATAGCCCGCGGCGGTTTGCCAGTCGGGGTTTTGATACACGCTGTCATCGAGCAGCAAGTGCCCGGCCAGCACCTCGCCGTACACCGGCTGGCCCTGGCTGCGGGCATAGGTGATTTCGTCCAGCGCTTCACGGGTCGAGACGTGCACCAGGTACAACGGCGTGCCAATGGTTTGCGCGATGCGAATGGCCCGGCTGGCGGCTTCGCCCTCAACTTGCGAAGGCCGCGACAGCGGGTGGGCTTCCGGGCCGGTGATGCCCTGTGCCAGCAGCTTGCGTTGCAAGTGATACACCAGTTCGCCGTTTTCTGCGTGCACGGTGGGCACCGCGCCCAGTTCCAGGCAGCGTTCAAAGCTGGCGACCAAGGTGTCATCGGCGGCCATGATCGCGTTTTTGTAGGCCATGAAATGTTTGAAACTGTTGATACCGTGATGGCTCACCAGCTCGGCCATTTCTTCGCGGACCTGCTCGCTCCACCACGTGATGGCGACATGGAAACCGTAGTCCGACGCGGACTTCTCAGCCCAGCCGCGCCACTGGTGAAAGGCCTCCAGCAACGACTGCTGAGGGTTGGGAATGACAAAGTCAATAATCGACGTTGTCCCGCCTGCCAGACCTGCCGCCGTACCACTGAAAAAGTCTTCACTGGCAACAGTGCCCATAAACGGTAACTGCATATGCGTGTGGGGATCGATACCGCCGGGGAGTAAATATTGGCCACTGCCATCCAGCACTTCACAACTGGGCGGAACTTCAAGATCAGTGCCAATTGCGCGGATTAGACCGTCTGCGCAATAAACATCAGCACGGTAACTTTCATCATGGGTCACAAGCGTAGCGCCACGGATTAACAGCGACATACCAAGTTCCTCGCAGGCAGACCGGCTGAGGCCGGTTCTAATGTTGTTATTACGACCGTAGTACAGGTTTTTATTCCTGTCACTGGTGACAGGAATAAAATCTAGTGGGTTGTTGAGGAATGAGCAAACATTATTTTCAAGTATGTATGTGTTACTTAATTTGTTGATTTATATAGGTTTAATCTTTAAATCACCAAATTGGTGCGCGCTTTCACCATTTCGGCGCACTTGACAGGAATTAAATATAGGTGAAGTTTCTTATGCTAAATCAGGCGCTTGAAGTCTTCGGAGAACAGCCAGAGTCAAACAAAAATAAATAAGCGTGCACCGATATGTTTCGTTTAGTTCTATCCGGCAATGCAAACTATTCTTGATAAGGGTTTATCGGCGTGTTGTGTGCGGTTTGAAAGTGCTTATAAACCAGCGAGTTGTAAGGTGTGAACACAACTGTCCGTGAACACAATAATTAACACGGCACAGTTTTTGATTGTCGCTGCCATTACCTCGCCGCCAAGGTTCGCAGGTAAGTGCACAGAGAATCGCCCTGCGTCCGTGCGCAGGGTTAATCACCATAAAAAAGAGAGTGAATGAGCATGCAACCGAGCAGATCCCAAGTCACCGAACGCAATGGTTTGTACGAATTGGAAGCCGGGCCTGAAGTTCTCGATAGCCCCCGGTACAACCACGACATTGCCCCCACCCGTGTGCATGAACGCACCTGGAATAAATGGCACATCACCGCGCTGTGGGTGGGCATGTCAATTTGTGTGCCGACTTACACCCTGGGCGGCGTATTGACCGCTTACTTCGGGCTGTCCGTCGGTGAGGCGCTGCTGGCGATTTTGCTGGCCAATATCGTGGTGCTGATCCCGCTGACGCTCAACGCTTTTGCCGGCACCAAATACGGCATTCCCTTTCCGGTGCTGTTGCGGTCCTCGTTCGGCATCCTCGGGTCCAACGTCCCGTGCCTGATCCGGGCACTGGTGGCCTGTGGCTGGTTCGGGATCCAGACCCTGTTCGGTGGCCTGGCCATCCACTTGTTTCTGGGATCGGTGTTCGAAGGCTGGAAAAGCCTGGGGGGCATCGGTGAAGTCATCGGTTTCATGCTGTTCTGGGCACTCAACCTGTGGGTAGTACTACGCGGAGCCGAGTCGATCAAATGGCTTGAGACCCTGTCTGCGCCGTTGTTGGTGCTGGTAGGGCTGGGCCTGCTGGTGTGGGCCTTACCGAATGTGTCGATGACCGAACTGTTGGCCCAGCCGCCGAAACGTCCTGAAGGGGCCAGCGCGTATGGCTACTTTTTTGCCGGGCTGACGGCGATGGTGGGTTTTTGGGCTACCTTGTCGCTGAATATTCCCGACTTCAGTCGCTATGCCAAAAGCCAGAAAGACCAGATTCTGGGGCAGATATTTGGCCTGCCGCTGACCATGTTTCTGTTCGCCGCGCTGGGTGTGATCATGACTGCCGCCTCGCAGAAACTGGTGGGCGTGACCGTCTCTGACCCCGTCAGCCTGATCGGCCATATTCAAAGCCCCGGCTGGGTCGCGCTGGCCATGGCGTTGATCATCATCGCCACCTTGTCGACCAACACCGCCGCCAACATCGTTTCCCCGACCAATGACTTCCAGAACATCGCGCCCAAGCTGATCAACCGCACCACGGCGGTGATTTTGACCGGGCTGGTGGGGCTGGCGCTGATGGCCCATGAACTGCTGAAAAAACTCGGTTTGCTGGTCTCGGATGTCAGCCTCGAAACCGTGTATTCCAACTGGTTACTGGGCTACTCCAGCCTGCTGGGGCCGATTGCCGGGATCATGGTGGTCGACTATTTCATCATCCGTCAGCAAAAACTCGACCTCGCCGGGCTCTACCGCGACGGCGTGTACCCGGCCTGGAACTGGAACGGTTTTATCGCCTTCGGCGTGCCGGTGGTCTTGACCCTTATGTCGTTGGGCAGCAGCGCTTTCAGCTGGTTTTATGACTACGGCTGGTTCACCGGGTCGCTGCTCGGTGCCGCAATTTACTACGGCTTGTGCCGCCTGAGCAGCCCGCAAACCGCGGTTGCCAAAAGCACGCTCTGACCCAATAAAAACGGCCTGAGGAATAACAATATGAACGCAGCACATCCCCTTCAGCAGCAAGCCACCCAGTCGATCAACGGTGAACGCCTGTGGGCGTCACTGATGGAATTGGCCAAGCTGGGCGCCACGGTCAAAGGCGGCGTGTGCCGCCTGGCCCTGACCGACCTCGACCGTCAGGCCAGGGACATCTTTGTACGCTGGTGCGAAGACGCCGGTTGCACCATCAGCGTCGACGCCGTGGGCAATATCTTTGCCCGCCGACCGGGGCTTTATCCTGACCTGCCGCCAGTGATGACCGGCAGCCACATCGACACCCAACCTACGGGCGGCAAGTTTGATGGCTGTTTCGGCGTGCTGGCCGGGGTCGAAGTGCTGCGTACCCTCAATGACCTGAACATCCAGACACAAGCGCCGATTGAAGTGGTGGTATGGACCAACGAAGAAGGTTCGCGCTTTGCCCCGTGCATGATGGGCTCGGGGGTGTTTGCCGAAAAATTCACCCTGGAAGAAACCCTCGCCAAAACCGATGCCCAAGGCGTGACTGTTGGTGAAGCACTGAACGCCATTGGCTATGCAGGCAGCCGCAAGGTCAGCGGGCATCCGGTAGGGGCTTATTTTGAAGCGCACATCGAGCAGGGGCCAATTCTGGAAGACGAACGCAAAACCATCGGTGTGGTGCTCGGGGCGCTGGGTCAAAAATGGTTTGACCTCAACCTGCGCGGCGTCGAAGCCCATGCCGGGCCAACCCCCATGCATTTGCGCAAAGACGCGCTGGTCGGCGCGGCGGCCGTGGTCGCGGCGGTCAACAAAGCTGCCCTGGGCCACCAGCCCCATGCCTGCGGCACCGTGGGCTGCCTGCAAGCGTACCCCGGCTCACGCAACGTCATCCCCGGTGAAGTGCGCATGACCCTGGACTTTCGTCACCTGCAGCCGGAACGGCTGGATTCGATGATCAGCGAAGTTCGCGACGTGATTGAGGCGACGTGCGCCAAGCACGGTTTGAGTTTTGAACTCACCCCGACGGCTGATTTCCCGCCGCTGTACTTCAACCCCGATTGCGTCAACGCGGTGCGCAACGCGGCGAGCGAGCTTGGCTTAAACCACATGGACATCGTCAGTGGAGCAGGGCACGACGCGATCTTCCTCGCCGAACTGGGCCCGGCGGGCATGATATTCGTGCCGTGTGAAGGCGGCATCAGCCACAACGAAATCGAAAACGCCGACCCCAAAGACCTGGCGGCGGGTTGCGCGGTGCTGCTCAAAGCCATGCTGGCAGCCTCCGAAACTGTAGCTGCCCAGCACTAACGCCTATCCCTTGTAGGAGCGAGCTTGCTCGCGATCTTTTGATTTTTAAAAAGATCGCGAGCAAGGTTTTTGATCTACTGCTGCCCCTCCCAACCACCCCCCAACGCGGTCAATAGCCCGACACTGGCTTGCAACTGCCGGGTGCGCAGGGCTTGTACCTGGCGTTCGGCCTGCAAGGCAGCGGTTTGCGCGGTCACTACATCCAGATAGCTCACGGCGCCTGCTTCATAGCTGTTGGTGGCCAGGGTCTGGGTGTGTTGCGCCGCATTGGCTGCGGCTTGTTCGTCGAGGTTTTCCTGTTGCAGGTCACGCAATTGCGCCAGGTTGTCTTCGACTTCGCGAACGGCGCGCAGCACTTGACTGCGGTAGTGGGCAGAGGCTTCTTCGAACTCGGCCTTGGCCTGACGCTCTTGGGCGTCGAGCCTGCCGCCGTCAAAAATCGGCAAGCTGACCAGCGGGCCCAGCGCCCAGAAGTGGTTGCCCGCCGCCAACAGGTTGCCGTAGCCCTGAGTCTGCCCGCCAAACAGGCCGGTCAGGCTGAAGTCGGGGTACCAGGCGGCCTTGGCCACGCCTATTTGCGCGTTGGCGGCAAATACCCGACGCTCGGCCGCGGCGATATCGGGGCGCCGTTGCAGCAGGGTGCTGGGCAGGGCTTGCGGTGGCTGCGGCAGGTTTAAGGTGTCGCTGCGCGCGGCCAGCTGGAATTGACTGGCGGGCACGCCCACCAGTTCGCCAATGGCGTGCTCGGTCAGGTTGCGTTGACCGCGCACATCGTCCAGTTGGGCTTCGGCCTGGGCCAATTGGTTCTGTGCACGGGTCAGGTCCATCTCCGAGGCAATTTGCCCTTGATAGCGTGCCTTGGTCAGGTCCAGGGCCTGGCGGTAATCGTCCAGCGACTTGGACAGGATGCGGCTTTGCGCATCCAGGCCATCGAGTTGAACGTAAAGGCCGGTCAGTTGCTTCTGCAAGCTCAAGCGTGCCACCGCCAGGTCATCGGCCGAGGCCTGAACCTGTGCGTCACCGGCGGCGACCTGGTTGCGGATTTTGCCCCACAGGTCCAGGTCGAAACTCAGCGCAAAGCCTGCGGTGTTGCTGTTGTACACCGAAGGTTGGGTGCTGCCGCGCAACGGTCGGTTTTCCGATTGGCGCTGGCGCAAGGTTTGCTCGCTGGCGGTGATTTGCGGGAACAGCCCGGCATGCAACTGGCTGGCATACGCCTGCGCCGAATCGAAGTGCGCGAGGGCCGCAGCAAGGTCCGGGTTGGCGCTGAGCAAGCGCTGTTGCAGGTCGTTCAAGCGCTCATCCTGATAGGCGCGCCACCACTGTGGCGACACGCTGTCGCCCGGCTGCGCACTGTGCCACGGGCCATCACTGGTCTGTTCGCGGTAGTGCTGCGGCAGGTCCAGCAGCGGCGGTTTGTACGTCGGGGCCAATGAGCAACCTTGCAGCGCGAGTGCCAGGAGCAAGGCGCTGCGTTTAAGTTTTGGCGACATGAGGGGCTCCCGCATCGGCAAGTTTGACCGAGTCGCCGTCACGCAAAGAATCAGGCGGGTTATCGATGACGGTGTCAGTGGGTTTCAGGCCCTGGTCGATCACCAGTTTGTCGCCCAGGTCCATGCCGATATGAATGTCCTGCAAGTGCACGTGTTGCGCGGTGTCCAACACGGCCACCTGGGTGCCCTGGGCGCGAAAGATCAACGCACTGGCCGGAATGCTGACGCCATGGGTATCTGCCGGAATCGACAGGACCGCTTCGGCGTAGTCGCCGGGCAGCAGGGCGTCGTTGGGGTTTTGCACCACAAACTGTGCGGTCAGGGTGCCGGAGCGCCGGTCAATCGAGGTCGAGTTGCCGACCAGCGTGGCGCTGAAGGTTTGCCCCGGATGCTCAGGCACATTGAGTTGCACCTGCATGTTGGGGCGAATCACGCTGGCATAGTTTTGCGGCACCGGCACGTAAAGGCGCAGTTGATGGGTGTCGGCGATGTCGAACAGTTCCGGATCGCTGTCGGTGTCGGCCTTCACCAGTTGGCCGATGTCGGTGTTGCGCGCGGTGATGGTCCCGGCGAAGGGCGCGCGGATGGTCTTGTAGTCTTCCAGCGAAGCCAACCGCGCGTAGTCCGCTTCGGCGGCCTGCGCGTTGGCTTTCGCCGCAGCGGCATTGGACAGTTTCTCGTCGGCTTCCTGACGCGATACCGAATGGCTGTCCACCAAGTTTTGCCAGCGCGTCGCGGTGGTCGCCGCGAGCTTGGCGTTGGACTGCTCTTGCAGCATATGTGCGTGAGCCTGTGCCAATTGCTGGTCAAGATCGGGGCTGTCAATCACCGCCAATACCTGACCGGCCTTGACCTTGCTGCCGATGTCGCTGGTCCAGCTTTTCAGGTAACCGTTCACCCGGGCGTGAATCGGCGCTTTGCTCCAGGCTTCCAGATGCGCGGGCAGGCGCAGAGTGTCGCCGTGGGCGTTTTGCAAAGGCTGGAACACGCTGACCACGGGCAGGGCGGCGGCTTCGGTCCAACCGACCACCGCCTGCTCATGCCGGCTGCGCGCGGCGAGGCCATTGGCGACCAGCAGCGCGGCCAGTGTCAGGCCGCCGATGCCCAGCAGCATCAGGCGCTTGCGCGAAGGTTTTTGATCAGACGACATGGGTAGTTTCTCCAGCAGCAGCGCGATTTTTTTCACGGCCGTGCACCAGGCTGAATACCACGGGCACGAACAGCAGGGTGGCGACGGTTGCCAGCATCAGACCACCAATCACGGCGCGTCCTAGCGGGGCGTTCTGTTCTTCCGAGATGGCCAGCGGCAGCATCCCGATCATCATCGCCAGGGCGGTCATGCACACCGGGCGGAAACGGGTGTAGCCCGCTTCAAGTGCAGCCTTGAGGGCATCGCCGTGAACGGCCAGGCGCTCTCGACAGAAGCTCACCACCAGGATCGAGTTGGCGGTGGCCACGCCCATGCACAAGATCGCACCGGTCAAGGCCGGGACCGACAGCGAGGTGCCGCTGAGGAACAGCATCCACACGATCCCGGCCAGGGCCGCGGGCAGGGCGGTGATGATCACAAACGGGTCAAGCCAGGACTGGAAGTTGACCACGATCAAAAGGTAGATCAGCACCACCGCACCCAGCAGACCAAAACTCAGGCCGCTGAACGCCTCATGCAGCGCGTCGATCTGACCGTGCAGGGAGATGATCGCGCCTTTGGGGCGCAGGTCCGACGCACCGTCGATGACCTTTTGTACATCCGCTGCCACCGAGCCCAGATCGCGGCCCTGAATGTTGGCGTACAGATCCAGGGTGGGCTGGATGTTGTAGTGCGTGACCACCGCCGGGCTGTCTACGCGGCTGATGGTTGCCAGCCCGCCGAGGATCGCTGACTGACCATTGCTGCCGGTCACCGGCAAGGCTTCCAGGGTTGGCAAGCTGTCGAGGCGATACTGCGGGGTTGCGGCCACCACGCCATATGACACGCCGTTTTGCGGGTTGAGCCAGAACGTCGGTGCCACCTGCGAGCTGCCGGCCAGCGAGGCCACCATGCTGTTGGTCACGTCGCGTTCGGTGATGCCCAGGCCATTGGCCCGCAGACGGTCGACCTTGACTTGCAGTGACGGGTAACCCACGGACTGCTGGATGCGCAGGTCGGCAATGCCCGGTACATGTTGCAGGCGCCGTTGCAGTTCCAGGGCGTAGGCCCGGTTGGCCGCGTCGTCACGCCCGGAAATCTTCACGTCCAGCGGCGCCGGAGCACCGAAGTTGAGGATCTGGCTGCTGATGTCGGCGGGCATGAAGGCGAACTGGCTGCCGGGGAAACTCTCGGGCAGGGCCTCGCGCAGGCGTTTGACATACTCGGCGGTCGGGCCGTGATTGGCTTTGAGGGTGACCTGGATATCGCCATCCTGCGGGCCAATGGTGCCGCTGCTGCTGTACGCCATGTCGATACCGCTCAACGGGATGCCGATGTTATCGATGATGGTGTCCAGTTGATCAGCCGGGATGATCTCGCGAATGCGCGATTCGATATGGTCAAACGCCGCGGCGCTTTCCTCGATCCGCGTCCCCAATGGCAAGCGCACGTGCAAGGCCAGCGCCCCGGCATCAGTCGCCGGGAAGAAGTCCTGGCCCAGGGTCGGGAGCAAGACAAAGGACGCCAGCACACAGGCCATGAAACCGAGCAAAAAGCGTTTGCGATTGGCCAGCGCCAGTTCCAGCACGCCGTAGTACGCATCGCGCACGGCCGAGAAGCGCCGTTCAAAACCTTGCTGGAAGTTCAGCAACGCACGCACTGGCGCCGAGTGTGTCCGGGTCGGCTGATCGCCCTCGTGATGGTTGATAAAACCATCTTCCGGGTGATGCCCGGGGCCTTGCTCCGGGTTGTGTGGCTTGAGCAGGAACATCGCCAGGGTGGGCACCAGGGTCCGCGACAGGATGAACGAACTGCCCATCGCAAAAATCACCGAGAGTGCCATGGGGCGGAACAGGTAGCCGGCAATCCCTTGCAACATGAACATCGGCACAAACACGATGCAGATACACAGCAGCGAGACAAACGCCGGGCCAACGATCTGTTTGGCACCATCGAGAATCGCCTTGCGCACCGTCTTGCCTTGCTCAAGGTGCCAGTTGATGTTCTCGATGGTCACCGTCGCATCGTCGACCAATATCCCCACCGCCAGTGCCAGCCCTCCGAGCGTCATCACGTTCAGGGTTTGCCCGGTGGCGGCCAGCAGGGCAATCGCCGAGAGCACGGCCAAGGGGATCGAGACGGCAATGATCAGGGTCGAACGCCAGCTGCCGAGGAACAGCAGAATCATGGCGCTGGTGAGCAGGGCGGCAATGATCCCTTCCTGCGCCACGCTGCCCACTGACTGTTTAACGAACACCGAAGCGTCGCCCAGCAATGAAGTTTTCAGTGAGGGTGGCAAGGTTTCATTGATGCGCGGCAGCATCCCGCGAATCCCGTCGACAATCGACAGGGTCGAGATATTGCCGTTCTTCAGTGCGGGCATGAGCACGGCGCGATGGCCGTCGACTCGCACGATGTTGGTTTGCGGCGGCGAACCATCCCGCACGTGGGCCACTTGGCCAATGGTGATCAGCGCACCGTCAACGGTCTTGATGGGCAAATCGTTGAGTTCATCAATCGCCGTTGGGCTGTTGTTCAGCATCACGGTGTATTCGTAAGTGCCGAGCTTGGCCGTGCCCACCGGAATGATCTGGTTCTGCGCGGCCAGCGCATTGCCCACGTCTTGCGCCGACAGGCCTTTGGCCGCAAGGGCCTGGGGGTCGAGGTCAAGGGTGATTTGGCGCTGCTTGCCGCCCATGGGCGTTGGCATGGCCAGGCCGGGCAGGGCGCTCAGGGGCAAGCGAATGTTGTTCTGCACCAGGTCGCGAATTTTCGCTTCTGAGAGCGTCGGGCTGGAAAACGCCAGTTGCAGGATCGGCACCGTCGAGGCGCTGTAGTTAAGAATCAGCGGCGGGGTAATGCCTGGCGGCATCTGCTTGAGCACGGTTTGTGACACGGCGGTCACTTGCGCGTTGGCCGTGCGGATATCGACGCCCGGCTGGAAGAAGATCTTCACAATGCCCATGCCGGGTAAAGATTGAGACTCGATGTGTTCGATATCGTTAACGGTGGTACTCAATGACCGTTCGTAGGTGTAAATAACTCGACCTGCCATGTCGGCAGGCGCCAGCCCTGTGTATTGCCACACCACGGCAACCACGGGGATACCGATGTCAGGGAACACATCCGTCGGGGTGCGCAAAGCCGCGAGAGGCCCGATGATGCAGATAAAAATCGCCAACACGATAAACGTGTAGGGCTTGTGCAGTGCGGTCTTTACCAGCCCGAGCATGCCTGAACCTCCGAAGGAGTGAAAATTGCAAACACGGGCAGTCTTACCGTCACACCTTAACTTTCAGCTTTCACCAACATGAAGGTTGCGTTAGTAAAGTCCTTAAACTCCCTTCACCTAGATTCATTGGGCCAGAGCGGTTTACGGGGCCAAGCTTGGAACCACTCGACGGGTTGACTCTCGGCCAGTCGCACTCTTTGGTTCCCTGTGTGAGGCATACCGTAATGAACCTTAAACCACTGCTGCTTATCCCGACCCTGAGCCTGGCCCTGCTGCTGACAGCGTGTGCCGGCCCCATGCCAAAGCAAGATCCGGGTGAGGCCTGGATTGGTTTGCAGGAAGAAGGTAACAGCGACCTGATGGCCGAGCGCGTAGACGGCAAGAACATCAATGATGGCCGCTACTTTGAAGTCACCCCGGGCGCCCACAAGCTGGACGTGACCTTATATGAAGGCGCCACCGGTGATGAAAACGAGGTGGATTGCCAGGGCAATGTCAACTACCAGAACTTCAAGGCGGGCGAGCGCTACAAGCTGGTTGAGTCGAGCCTTGGCACTCACGTAAGCGCCACTTTGGTGGATGCAAGCGGTAAAGAAGTGGCCCACACCGCCGACTTCAACTGCATGCCGGGCTAATCCCCCCCCCCCCGCGGGTGCGGAACCATGTGGGAGCGGGCTTGCTCGCGATAGAATCGACGCGCTTGAAGATTGAAACGCGTTGTTCTAATCGCGAGCAAGCCCGCTCCCACAGTTGGTTTTAAGGGGGCTTTAAAAAGAACGAACGATCTTGCCCAAGGTTTCCATGGCCTTTTCAGTGGTCTCATCCCACGGGCTGCCGTAGTTCAGGCGGATGCAGTTTCTAAAGCGCTGGGTCGCCGAGAAGATCGGCCCCGGCGCAATGCTGATGCCTTGAGCCAGGGCCATCTGGAACAGCTTGAGCGAGTCCATCTGCTCAGGCAGTTCAAGCCACAAAAAGTACCCGCCCGCCGGTTTGCTGACCCGGGTCTGCGCCGGGAAATACCGCGCAATCGCTGCCAGCATCGCGCTTTGCTGGTCTTCCAGAGCATCGCGCAGGCGCCGCAGGTGACGGTCGTAGCCGCCGTGCTGCAAGTAATCGGCAATCGCCGCTTGGGCGGGCATCGACGGGCACAGCGAGGTCATCAGTTTCAGCCGTTCGACCTTCTGCGCAAATCGCCCGGCGGCCACCCAGCCAACCCGATAACCCGGCGCCAGGCTTTTCGCGAACGAACCGCAATGCATCACCAGCCCTTCGGTATCAAAGGCTTTGGCCGGTTTCGGCGCGTGCTGGCCGAAGTACAGCTCGGCGTACACATCGTCTTCAATCAGCGGCACTTGATGCTCGCGCAACAGTTCGACCAGCACCTGCTTTTTGGCTTCGGGCATGGTCGCGCCAATCGGGTTTTGAAAACTGGTCATGCTCCAAACGGCTTTGATGGGGTGCCGTTCGAGGGTATGGGCCAGTGCGTCGAGGTCCATGCCGTCACGCGGGTGCACGGGGATTTCCACGGCCTTGAGCTTGAGCCGCTCCAGCACTTGCAGGCAGGCGTAAAAGGCCGGGGCTTCAATGGCCACCAGGTCGCCGGGTTCGGTCACCGCTTGCAGGCACAAGTTCAAGGCTTCCAGCGCGCCGTTGGTGATCAGCAATTCCTCCATGGGCAGCATCAGGCCGCCGACCATATAACGCAGGGCGATCTGGCGACGTAATTGCGGGTTGCCCGGCGACATGTCGGTGACCACCATACGTGGATCCATTTCGCGGCTGGCGGTGGCCATGGAGCGGGCCAGGCGTTGCAGCGGAAACAACATCGGGCTGGGGAAGGCCGAGCCGAACGGTACGGTGTGCGGGTCTTTGATGGAGTCCAGCACCGAGAACACCAAATCACTCACATCGACCTGGGTGGACTCGGTGGGGTGGCTGCTGACTTCCGGCTCGGAAAACGGGCTGGGTGCATGGGTGTTGACGAAATACCCCGAGCGCGGCTTGGCGCGAATCAGTCCACGGCGTTCGAGCAGGTAGTAGGCCTGGAATACCGTAGACGGGCTCACGCCGTAGGTCTGGCTGGCATAGCGCACCGAGGGCACGCGCTGGCCGGGGCCGAGCACCCCGGAACGGATCAGTTCAGCAATATCGTCAGCAAATTTTTCGTAGCGTTTCATGAACTAAAGCTCAGCTAATCCTGTGGGAGCGGGCTTGCTCGCGATGTTAACGACGCGGTTTGCCGGTATGGCCGGTCGATGCTATCGCGAGCAAGCCCGCTCCCACAGGAGAATGTGTGATTTAACGATTTATCGGTGCAACAAACCGGCTTTGGGCCACGCTGCGCACACCGGGGTCTGCGGTGTCGGTGACCACAAACTCAAGGGTTTGCGAACTGCTTTTCGGTGGTTCGGCCAGTAACGCGACAGACACGGGCACTTCAGCAATTTCGCCGGGGGCCAGGGTCAGCTCGGTCTTGCCGTTTAACTGGAAGTCATCGCCCTGTTGCAGCGCCACCCGGTAGTGCTGTGGCTGCTGGGTTTTGTTAATGATCTTGAGGCTGTAAATGTTCTCGATCTGGCTCAGGCTGTTCTCGCGGAACAGGCCCCGGTCCTTGATGACATCCAGTGACACCATCGAACGTTGGTTCAAGGCAATGACCAATGCGCCGATCATGACCACCAGCACCGCAGCGTAGCCAATCAGCCGGGGCCGCAGCAGGTGGGTTTTGCCGCCCTGCAATTCATGTTCAGAGGTGTAGCGCACCAGGCCGCGGGCATAACCCATTTTGTCCATGACCGAATCACAGGCATCGACACAGGCGGCGCAGCCAATGCACTCCATCTGCAAGCCGTCCCGGATGTCGATCCCGGTCGGGCACACTTGCACGCACATCGTGCAATCAATGCAATCGCCGAGCCCGGCCTGCGCCGGTTCAACCCCGCGTTTGCGCGGGCCACGGCTCTCGCCACGGCTGGCGTCATAGGCAATCGCCAAGGTGTCTTTGTCAAACATCACGCTCTGAAAACGTGCATACGGGCACATGTGCATGCACACCGCTTCACGCAGCCAGCCTGCGCTGAGGTAGGTGGCACCGCTAAAAAACACCACCCAGAACAAACTGATGCCGGCTATTTCCAGGGTCAGCAACTCGGCGGCCAGCGGCCGGATGGGGGTGAAATAGCCGACGAAGGTCAGCGCGGTCATCACACTGATCGCCAGCCACAACGCGTGTTTGGCCGTGCGCCGGGCAATCTTGTTGATGCGCCAGGGCGCGGCCTGCAGTTTGATGCGTTGGTTCCGATCGCCTTCAGTGACTTTTTCACACCACATAAACAGCCAGGTCCAGATGCTTTGCGGGCAGGTGTAGCCGCACCACACCCGGCCCGCAAACACCGTGATCGCAAACAGGCCAAAGGCCGCGATGATCAGCAGCGCCGACAGCAAGATGAAATCCTGCGGCCAGAACGTCGCGCCGAAAATATGGAACTTGCTCTCGGACAGGTCCCAAAGTACCGCCTGACGGCCATCCCAATGCAACCAGACCGTGCCGAAAAACAGTAAAAACAAAAAGCCGCTGCCAGCGATTCGAATCGAACGGAACAGCCCGGTAAAACTGCGGGTGTGGATCTGTGCGTCGGCAGGCTTGTTTTTTCTCGGTGCAGCGCGGCCAGGCGACGCTGCAACAGGGTCAAGTCTGTGCACGGGAATGTGTCTGCTCATGGTCTTTCGCTCATCAGCCTCCATCAGGCCAAGGCACTATCCCTCGCAAACTGTTTGCATAACAGGCTCAGCTGGCTGATTAAAAAGCAGATCAGAGAGGTTTTTTTGCAGGCTGCGACACTCTACCTCAGCTGGGTCAGGTCGCGATTTGCATGACGTGTACGGGCATGGCGCTTGTCAGATGAACTGATCTTGATCACGTGCACTGAAGCCACCGATCAACGGCATGGGCTTCAGGCTCCGCCCAGTGGTTTGAACTTTAACCCTGGCGCTGCGCTCGTAACCCTGCACGCAGTATGGGTATAAGAGTTGCAAGTGTTTTGCCATGACACCGCTGGCGCGAGGTGTTATCCAACGCAGGTCGAGCGCCGGGCGATACAGATACGCCAACCACGACTAGGCTAGGAACTGACTGCGAGTTGTAGGTACAGCTCAGGGGATGGTTCAGCGGCATGCAGCGTCATGCGTAACCTTTAGCGTACGGAGAGCAGCATGAGTTCGAGTGGGCAGGCAGGTGGGGGTAAGGACGCGCTGTTACCCGAGATTGCGGACATTCAAGCACTGGTCCGGGCCGAGCACCCGGACCCGTTTTCAGTCTTGGGCCCGCATGCGGATGGCAAGGGGGGTCAGTTAATTCGGGCGTTTCTGCCTGGAGCGGTGAATGTTCAGGTGCTGGCGCGCGAGGGGCAAGCGCTGCTGGGCAGTCTTGAGCAGGCTCAAACCCCAGGCTTGTTTGTGGGGCATTTTGTGCAGGCGCAGGCGTATCTGTTGCAGGTCGATTGGGGCGATGTTCAGCAAATCAGCGAAGATCCCTACAGTTTTGGCCCGCTGCTGGGTGAGATGGATCTGTATTTGTTCGCAGAAGGCAATCATCGTGATTTGAGCCATTGCCTGGGGGCGCAGTTGACCCACGTTGACGGGGTGCCAGGCGTGCGTTTCGCGGTGTGGGCGCCGAATGCGCGGCGGGTGTCGGTGGTCGGTGATTTCAACGGCTGGGACGGACGCCGTCACCCGATGCGCTTGCGCCATCCGAGCGGGGTGTGGGAGCTGTTTGTGCCACGTTTGCTGGCCGGTGAAGCGTACAAGTACGAAATACTGGGGGCGCAAGGGATTCTGCCGTTAAAGGCCGATCCCATGGCGCTGCAGACTCAATTGCCGCCGCTCACCGCGTCCATCGTGGCGGCGCCCTTGAACATTGACTGGCAGGACGGTGACTGGATGCACGCCCGTGCGCAGCATCAGCGTACTGATGCTGCGTTGTCTATTTATGAGCTGCACGTGGGCTCGTGGCAATGTGAAGTCGATGACGTGGGGGATGTGTCGCGCCAGTACAACTGGCGCGAGTTGGCCGAGTGCTTGATCCCTTACGTGCAGCAGCTGGGTTTTACCCATATTGAACTGATGCCGATCATGGAGCATCCGTTTGGCGGGTCGTGGGGTTATCAGCCGCTGTCGCAGTTCGCCCCCAGCGCCCGATACGGCTCGCCAGAAGACTTCGGTGCTTTTGTGAATGCCTGCCACGTGGCCGGGATCGGGGTGATTCTGGATTGGGTGCCCGCGCACTTCCCCAATGACACCCACGGCCTGGCGCAGTTTGACGGCACCGCGCTGTATGAATATGCCGACCCGCGAGAAGGCTTCCATCAAGACTGGAACACCTTGATCTACAACCTGGGCCGCACGGAAGTGCACGGTTTTATGCTTGCTTCGGCCTTGCACTGGCTCAAGCACTATCACGTTGACGGTTTGCGGGTCGATGCGGTGGCCTCGATGCTGTACCGCGACTATTCGCGCAAGGCCGGCGAGTGGGTTCCGAATATTCACGGCGGCCGGGAAAACCTCGAAGCGATCGACTTTTTGCGGCACCTCAACGATGTGGTCGCGCTGGAAGTCCCCGGCGCGCTGGTCATTGCCGAAGAGTCAACGGCCTGGCCCGGCGTTACCCAAGGGACCGAGCAGGGCGGCCTGGGCTTCTCGTACAAATGGAACATGGGCTGGATGCATGACTCGCTGCATTACATCCAGCAAGACCCGGTATACCGCGCCCACCACCACAACGAGTTGAGCTTTGGCCTGGTGTACGCCTGGCACGAGCACTTCATCCTGCCGATTTCCCACGACGAAGTGGTACACGGCAAGCACTCATTGATCGACAAAATGCCCGGCGACCGCTGGCAAAAATTCGCCAACCTGCGGGCTTACTTGAGCTTTATGTGGGCGCATCCGGGCAAAAAACTGCTGTTTATGGGCTGCGAGTTCGGCCAGTGGCGCGAGTGGAACCATGATCAGCAACTGGACTGGTACTTGCTGCAATACCCTGAACACCGGGGTGTGCAGAAACTGGTCAGTGACCTCAACCAGCTGTACCGCGAAGAACCGGCGCTGCATGAGCAGGACGTCGTGCCGCAAGGGTTTCAATGGTTGATTGGTGACGATGCGACCAACAGCGTCTACGCGTGGTTGCGCTGGAGCAAAGCCGGCAAGCCGGTACTGGTCGTCGCCAACTTCACCCCCGTACCCCGTGAAGCCTACCGCGTGGGCGTACCCGAGGCCGGGACCTGGCACGAGATCATCAACAGCGACGCCGGGGTCTACTCGGGGTCCAACTACGGCAATGGCGGCGGCGTGAACACAGACCCGCAACCGAGCCACGGCCAGGAAGTGTCATTGGCCCTGAACCTGCCGCCGTTGGGGGTGTTGATACTGCGGGCTGAGTAAAAACTCGCGTTGCCCTCTGTAGGAGCGAGCTTGCCTCGCGATCTTTTGATCGTTAAAAGATCGCGAGGGTAGGTCCCGGTTTACAAATGCACTTCAACCGCCAGCGGCAAATGATCCGACAGGTGCGTCCAGGGCTTGTTGCCCAGAATGACGGGTTCATGCCCGGTGGCATTGCGCAGGTAAATCCGGTCAAGCCTTAACAAAGGCCAGCGCGCCGGGTAGGTCTTGGCCAATTGGCCGTGATGGCGTTCAAACACTTCATGCAGGTCATCACGCTGCGCGAGGGCGGCATTGCCTTGCAGCTTCCAGTCATTGAAATCTCCGGCAATGATCACCGGCTCATGGGGCGGCAAGGACTTGAGCAGTTGGTGAAGCAATACGATTTGTAGCTGACGATGGCTTTCGAGCAAGCTCAAATGCACGCAGATCGCATGCACGTTTTCATGCCCCGGTACGTCCAGCACACAATGCAGCAAGCCGCGCCGCTCAGGGCCGGTGATTGAAACGTCGAGGTTGCGCGACGATTTGATCGGGTATTTGGACAGCAGTGCATTGCCGTGATGCCCGTTCGGGTACACCGCATTGCGGCCGTAGGCAAAATCAGTCCACATGCTGTCGGCGAGGAATTCGTATTGCGAGGTTTTTGGCCACTCTTCATAGCGCGAGGCATGTTTCTCATGCTCACCGAGCACTTCTTGCAAAAACACCAGGTCGGCCGACGTACTGCGCACCGCTTCACGCAGCTCAGGCAGGATGAAGCGGCGGTTGAACGCGGTGAAGCCCTTGTGGGTGTTGACGGTCAGTACTTTGATTCGGTGCACGGCAGGCTCGGGTACCGAGGCTATGGGCGCCCGAGTGTTGCCGACTACATCAATGGTCATGGTCGCTCCTGTCCTTTTAGGCGGCATGCCGCATGTCAATCACAGGTTATAGCTTAAGGAATGGGGACGTGACTGATGTTTATCAAGCTTTGCGTAATTAGCCACGCACGTGTCTGGCACGGGCGTGGCTGACGGTTTTTAAGACGCCTTGGCGTGTTGCAGTTCCAGCAGCACCAATGAGCGGCCGGTCACGCTGTAGGGCGTGTTGAATGCCAGGGCGGGCGAGCTTTTGAGTTCTGGATCGGTGGTGTCGAGCTTGCACACCCAACTGCTCCCATGGTCGACTTCGGGCAAGTTGAAGTCGAGGGTGTCGTGGCCCGCATTGACGATGATCAGCAAGGTGGCATCGGCCCCGGATTTCTGTACGCCGGAGATTTGTGTGCGGCCATCGAGCAGCATGCCCAGGCAACGGTTTTGCGCGTCTTCCCAGTCTTGGGTGGTCATCTCATTACCCGCCGGGGTGAGCCAGGTGACGTCCTTGACCCCGGGCTGTTCGCTGCTATGACCCACCAGGAACACCCCGCGGCGCAAGATCGGGTAGTGCAGGCGCAGCTTGATCAGGCGTTTGACAAAGGACAGCAGCGTTTTGGCGGGCTCGTCCAGTTCCCAGTTGACCCAGCCGATTTCGCTGTCCTGGCAATACGCATTGTTGTTGCCGTGCTGGGTGCGGGCGAACTCGTCACCGGCCACCAGCATGGGCGTGCCCTGGGCCAGCAACAAAGTGGCCATGAAGTTGCGCATCTGACGCTGGCGCAGCGCGTTGATCTCGGGGTCGTCGGTGGGACCTTCGACACCGTGGTTCCATGACAGGTTGTTATTGCTGCCGTCCTGGTTGTTTTCGTCGTTGGCTTCGTTGTGCTTGTCGTTGTACGACACCAGATCGTTAAGGGTGAAGCCGTCGTGGGCGGTAATAAAGTTGACGGACGTATAAGGGCGGCGCCCGCGTCGGTTGAAAAGGTCGGCGGAGGCGGTCATGCGCCCGGCAAACTCGGCCAGTTGCCCTTCATCGCCTTTCCAGAACGCCCGCACATTGTCGCGAAAGCGGTCATTCCACTCAGCCCAGCCGGGCGGGAAGCCGCCGACCTGATAGCCACCGGGGCCGCAGTCCCAAGGCTCGGCAATCAGTTTGACCTGACGCAGCAGCGGGTCCTGGCGACAGGCCACCAGAAAGCTGTGGCGTTCATCAAAACCATCGTGATAGCGGCCCAGAATGGTCGCCAGATCGAACCGGAAGCCATCGACGTGCATCTCCCCGGCCCAGTAGCGCAGCGAGTCGGTGACCATCTGCAAGACGCACGGGTGGCTCAGATCGAGGGTGTTGCCGGTGCCCGAATCGTTGATGTAGAAGCGCTTTTCATCGGGCATCAGCCGGTAATAGGAGGCGTTGTCGATGCCGCGCATGGACAGGGTCGGGCCTTGTTCATTGCCCTCAGCGGTGTGGTTGTAAACCACGTCCAGAATCACTTCCAGCCCGGCCTCATGCAGGTGCGCGACCATTTCCTTGAACTCGGCAATTTTGCCGCTGGCCAGGTAGCGCGGGTCGGGCGCGAAAAAGCTCAGGGTGTTGTAGCCCCAGTAGTTGGTCATGCCTTTTTGCAGCAGGTGCTGATCATTGACGAAGCCGTGGATCGGCAGCAGCTCGACACTGGTCACGCCCAGGTTGCGAATGTGCTTGATCACCTCATCGACCATCAGCCCGGCAAAGGTCCCGCGCACCGCCTCGGGCACCGCCGGGTGGCGCATGCTGATCCCGCGCACATGGGTTTCGTAAAAGATCGTGCGTTCCCACGGCACGCTGATGCGGTGGTCATGGCCCCAGGTGTGGGCCGGGTCGATGACTTTGCACTTGGGCACAAAAGGGGCGCTGTCGCGCTCGTCAAAACTCAGGTCGGCATCCGGGTGGCCAATGGTGTAGCCAAACAGCGCCTCGGACCATTTGAGTTCGCCCACCAATTGCTTGGCATAGGGGTCGATGAGCAATTTATGGTGGTTGAAACGGTGGCCGTTTTCGGGATCGTACGGGCCGTACACGCGATAGCCGTAGACCTGCCCCGGGTGTGCATCGGGCAGGTAGCCATGGAAGGTTTCGTCGGTGTATTCGGGCAGTTCGATGCGTTCCAGTTCGACTTCACCCGCAGCGTCGAACAGACACAGTTCAACCTTGGTGGCGTTGGCGGAAAACAGCGCGAAATTGACCCCCAGTCCATCCCAGGTTGCCCCCAGCGGGAAGGGCAGACCTTCTCGAATGCGTGAGGGCTGCGGTGCTGCTGACGTGCTCGTGCTCATGGTCGCTCCTTGATAAGTGCCGGTACTCAGGCGTTTCTCAACGCCGTGCATAATCCATCGCGTTCACTGCCGATGGCTTCAAGACCCCGCAGGTTTACGTGGCGCCCGCGGCTTTTTCTCGGCAGGGGGTTTGGGCTTGGCTGGCGCTTTGGGTTTGGCCGCTTTCGGCGCCGGTTTAGTCGGTGCCAATGCTTCGGCCTGGGCCAGCTTGCGGGCCATTTCCCAGTGCCGATCATGTTGGCCATCAGGCCTGCCTTCGGACTCCCAGATCTGGTAGGCAAACTCACGGATACGCTTATCGTCGTGACTCATGGCAATGGCTCCTCGGGTTAACGGTCTCGTTCATGGGCCTGCAAACGTGCGCAGGCGAGTAACTCGAAGCGCCGCGTTGCATCCAGGGTGTCCAGCAGGGTGTTGCAATCTGCCGGCAAGCGGCGGCACCAGTTGGGGTGGCCGCTGACGGTGCCGGGCAGGTTGGCCTGTTCTTCCAGGCCTAATGCATCTTCGATGGGCAGCAGTACCAGTGGTGCGCGGGTGTGGCCGAGAAAACGGATACTCGCGTCCAGCGTGGGGGCGTTGCCCAGGGTTTCTTCCTGAAAATTCTGCGGGTCCTGGCGCAATGCACGGTCCAGCCCTTCGCATTCACGCTGGCGGTTACGCCGCCAGTCATTGGCGGTGACCGGATCGATCAGATTAAGGCGCTCGTTCCAGTCAATATCGCGGCCTTGCAGCCAGCCGTTGAGCGTTGGCAGGTCATGGGTGCTGGTGGTGGCGAGGGCGTCATCCGGCCAGGCCAGAATGGGCTTGAAGTGCGCACCGTAGTCCTGCTCGAACAACAACACGCGCATGCCGAGAATGGCCCGCTCACTGAGCTTTTCACGCAGGCCTTCGGGGACCGTACCCAAGTCTTCACCCAAGACGATGGCTTGATGGCGCACCGACTCCAGGGCGACCAGACGCAGCAGGTCATCCACCGGGTAATACAAATAAGCGCCTTGGTCAGGCGAGGCGCCCAGCGGGATGACCCACAAGCGTTGCAGCCCCAGCACATGGTCGATGCGCAGGCCACCGGCATGGGCAAAGTTGGCGCGCAGCATTTCGATAAAGGCGCGGAAGCCGCTGCGTTTCAGGCCCTCAGGCGAGAAGGCCGAGATACCCCAGCCTTGCCCTGCGCGGTTGAGCAAGTCGGGCGGGGCGCCCACCGTCAATTGCGCCAGCAGTTCATCCTGACGGCACCAGGCCTGGCTCCCCGCACCGTCGGCGCCCACCGCCAGGTCGGCGATCATACCAATGGCCATGCCGCTGGCCCGCGCCGTGGCTTGCGCGCGGTCGAGGGTTTGCGCGATCAGCCACTGGCAGAACGCGTAGTAGGTGATGAGGTGCTGGTGCTCTTCGGCAAAGCGCAGCAGGGCCGGGCTGTCCGGGTTGCGTAGCTGTTCGGGCCAGTCGCGCCAGTCAAGGCTGCGTTGCTCGGCAGCGCTGACCGCTTGCAAGGCCTCGAAGCGGCAGTGGTTCTCCAGTGCTTCGCCGCCGATGTCGCGAAAGCGCTGGAAATCACTGAGCAGTGGCGAGTCTTCAGTGATGAAGTCTTCGTAGAGCTGGCGCAGCAACGTCTGTTTGGCGTGGGTCGCCGCAGGCCAGTCGATCAGCGGCAACCGCTCAAGGCGCTCCAGTTCGTCTTTTAGCCCTGTGGCTTCAATCGCCCGGTCGACGGCATCGCCGCCCAGAATGCTCGCCGGTGTTGCGTACAGGCAGTTGAGAAACAGACGGCTGGAGGGCGAGTACGGGCTGTAGTGTTTCGGCGCGCTGCTGAACATGGCATGCAGCGGGCTGATGGCCAGTGCGTCGGCACCCCGTTCGCCGGCGGCCTGGAGCAGCACTTCAAGCGCCCGGGTATCACCAAAGCCGCCATCACCAGCGCGGCGCAATGAATACAGCTGCACGCTCAAGCCCCACGTTCTGGGCGTTGACTGTTGCAGGGCATCGGCAATGCTGAAGCATTTGGCCGGTGCCACGGCCAGGGTAAAAAGCTGCTCCTCGACCTGCACCCGGTGATACCCGACAGGAATCATGCCCGGCAGCATGGCGTCGGCATCCAGCTGGATGGGCAATGAGCCGCCATTTTCCAGGTACACCGTGCAATGGCTGTGGGCGTGGAAATACCGCGACAGGTCCAGTGCCTTGCCCACGTCAGCGGTGAGCAAGGGCGGCAAGCGTTTGTTTTGTTGCTCCAGCTGCAAGTTGAGCAAGCTGGTTTCAATGGCCTCAGGGCTGTCGGCGGGCAGCCCCAAACCGGCCAGAATGGCTTCCAGCACCGGTTGCGTAACCCTTTGCGGTTGGCCGTTGGCATCAATCCAGTCAACGGCCAGTCCGGCTCGGCCGGCGAGTATTTCCAATTGCGCTTCGCTCATTGGCGGGCTCCCTTGAAGGCTGGCGAGTGGCTATCGAACGTCGGGCAAATCAGGCTGCTGCGGTGTTAAAACTTGCTGGTACGCACCATGGACTGCGCCACCAGGCGCTCATAAAGCTCGGCGTAGGGCTCCACGGCTTTGCACCAATTGAACGGTGCCGTCATTGCACGGCAGCGCATGGCGTTCATCAGCTCGGGATAGGCGAAGACCTTGAAGGCGCGGGTCAGGGCCTCGGTGTAGCTTTCGACGGTGGACTCATCGAATAAAAAGCCGGTGACGCCATTTTCAATGGTGTCGGCCAAACCACCGGTATTGCGCGCCACCGGCAGCGAACCAAAGCGTTGCGCGTACATCTGGCTCAGGCCGCAGGGCTCATAGCGCGAGGGCATCAATAAAAAGTCACTGCCGGCGAACATGCGCCGGGCATCGGCCTCGTTGAAGCCAATGCGCACGCCGATTTGCCCTGGAAAGCGCAGCCCCAGTTCACGCATGGCCTGTTCTTCTTCGGGCTCGCCGCGGCCAATAATGCAGATCTGCCCGCCCGAGGCGACGATGAAATCGGCCACTGCTTCAGTCAGGTCCAGGCCCTTTTGATAGACCAGCCGCGACACCACGGCGAACAAAGGCCCGGTAGACGGTTGCAGGCCAAACAAGTCGCGCACGTAAGCGGTATTGACCGCCCGGCCTTCCCAGTCACCGATGCTGAACGGCGCGACCAGGTGCGGATCGGTCGAAGCTTCCCACGTGTCATCGATACCGTTAGGGATGCCGCTGAGCAACCCTTGCTGGGTTTTGCTGGCCAAAAAGCCATCCAGCCCGCAGCCAAAGGCCGGGGTGGTGATTTCCTGGGCATAGGTCGCGCTGACGGTGGTGATGTGGCTGGCATACGCCATGCCCGCCTTGAGATACGACAGCTTGCCGTAAAACTCCATGCCGTCCTGTTGCAGGGCATGGGGCGGAATGCCCAATTCCGGGCAGCATGCGCGGCTGAATACACCCTGGTAGGCCAGATTATGAATGGTAAACAGCGTGGGCGTGCGTTGGCCGCGCCAGTGCATATAAGCCGGGGCCAGGCCGGCTGGCCAATCGTGGGCATGCACCAAATCGGGTTGCCAGTGGATCTGCGCCAGGTTGGCGGCGATATCAGCGGCGGCCAGGCCCAGGCGGGCAAACCGGATGTGGTTGTCCGGCCAGTCACGGCCATTATTGGCGCCGTAAGGAGTGCCCTCGCGCTCGTACAGTTCCGGGCAAATCAGCACATAAATGACCAAGCCGTCTGCGAGGTCCATGCGTCCGATTTTGCACGGTGGCAGCGCGGCATGGCCGCCGAGTTCACCAATGATGTGGATCGGGTTATCGCTGTGCAGCACTTGCCGATAGCCGGGGATCAACACCCGAACATCGTGCAAATGGCGCATGGCCCGGGGCAGAGCGGCTGACACATCGCCAAGGCCACCGGTTTTGACCAGGTCTGCCAGTTCGGAGGTCACGAACAGGACTTTCTTTTTATTGGGGTTGGTATTCACCACTGGCGGTACAGCCTTACCCGCAGGTGCCAACCCGGAGAGCGTGATCGAAGACGCCGCTGGCGGATTTAGCCGTTCGTCTTGATGTGGAGCAGCAGCACTGATCATGACTCTCTCCCGTTGTACTTATTTGAGCTGCTATCGGCCTCAGGGCCAGTCAGCCTCCGCTTTCAGATTGATAAAGTTCACCTTGGCCACAGGCGTAAAAGGTGAAAAAAGTGCTGCAAGGAATGCACCAAGCAGGCAGCCCTGTATCAGGTTGACCTGTCAGAGGGGTAGAAGGTTCGCTTTGTTTAAAACGACGTCGCGAGTTGTATACACGACAGCGATGAGTGTAGGAGAGATGCCGCAAGGGGCTAGGCGAGATTGGAAGAATATTGGGTGATGAGGACTTTTCAGACAAACAGCAGGAGCGAGCTTTAGAGCTCAAAAGACCGCGCTCGCTCCTGCTGGCTTATGCGGGGGTTACGGGTATTCGGCAACCACTTCGTCGCGGCCGTCGTTGCGCAAGCCAATGACTTGGAAAGCGTCTTTGCGGTCGCCCATTTCCATGCCTGGCGAGCCCATCGGCATGCCCGGAACCGCAATGCCTTTCAAATCATGACGCTTGCTCAGGGCAAACACCTGCTCGGCCGGCACGTGGCCTTCAACGAATTTACCGTTGATCACCCCGGTGTGGCACGAAGCCAGCCGTGGTTGTACACCAAGCTCTTGTTTGACGCGGCTCATGTCGTCTTCAACGTGGTCATTGACCTTGATGCCATTGGCTTGCAGGTGCGAGATCCAGGCCTTGCAGCAACCGCAGTTGGCATCGCGGTGTACGTCCATGGTCAGTTGTTCAGCAGCGTTGGCGAATGACGTAATAAAGAGTGTAGAGAGCGCAAAAATACGTAACGGGTTCTTCATTGATGACCTCTTGATGAAATAACTCAGCCTGGACTGCGCAGGCTGTCAGGCAACTGATGTTCAGATGACAGTTTTGTCAGGTGCCGACACTTTAGGCACAAACACGCTGATGTAACATGCCCACTTACTTTTCTGACGTGAACTGCTTATGGCTCTTGCTGCTCCGCCTGATTTGTCTGATCCCGCCGTGCCGGTACAGCCGCTGGCGCGCACCTACCCGCGCGGTTTGTACATTGAGCCGCATCAGCATGAATGGGGCCAGTTGTTGTATGCCATGAGCGGCGTGATGTGGGTTGATACCCCGGATGAAGCCTTGGCCGTGCCGCCGCAGCGGGCGGTATGGCTGCCACCTGGCGTGCCCCACGGGATTCGTGTGGTGTCGGATTTACAGATGCGCAATCTGTATTTGCCCCAAGTCACGGCGCGCACGCTCGACAGTCATGTGCAAGTGCTGGAAGTCGGGCGGCTGTTGCGAGAGTTGATCATCAATCTGGTGGATCAGCCCGACGCGCCACCGGCCTACACAGACGCGTTGCTCAATCTGACCTTGCTTGAGCTGCAGCGCGCCCGGCGCACGTTGCTCAAGGTGCCGATGCCTGACGCTGCGGATCGGCGGCTGCTCAATCTGTGCCAGTCGGTAATGGCCAACCCGACGCTGGACATCGCCTTTGAACAGCATGCCGGCCATGCCGGGGCCAGCGTGCGTACTTTGGCGCGGTTGTTTCAGACGGAGCTGGGCATGGGCTTTGCGCAATGGCGACGCCAGGTGCAGTTGGCCACGGCGGCGGCGGAGCTGATCCAGGGGGTGTCGGTGAGCCAGATCGCCCGTTCGCTGGGGTATTCACCGAGCAGCTTCAGCGACATGTTCCGCCGCGAGCTGGGTGTTCCGCCGTCTTTATATGGGCAGGGCCACCTGCCAGACGCTTGAATCTGGCCGACAGGCAGAAGGGTTTGACCGATGCGCGGCGTTTGCCGGTCATAGACTCATGGCCATCTCACTGACCCGGAGGCTAGAACATGAAGGCGCTGCAATTTTCCAAAACCGGTGATCTGGCCGCCTTGCAGGTGGTCGACGTGCCCATCCCGACGCCAACTGCTGACCAGGTGCTGGTGCAGGTCAAAGCCGCGGGCTTGAACCCCAGTGACGTAAAGAACGTACTGGGGCGTTTCCCTTACACCACCTTGCCGCGAATTCCGGGGCGCGATTTTGCCGGTGTCGTCGTTGAGGGGCCTAAAGAACTGCTTGGGCAAGCGGTCTGGGGCACCGGCAAGGACCTGGGGTTTAACCGTGACGGTTCCCACGCTGAGTATTTGACCCTGCCCGCCAGTGGCGTCGCGCACCAACCTGAGACATTGAGCTTTGTACAGGCCGCCAGCATGGGCGTGCCTTACACCACGGCCTGGGATGCCTTGCAGCGTAGTGGCGTAGTGGCCGGTACGCGTTTGCTGGTGATTGGCGCCAATGGCGCGGTGGGCTCGGCCACCTTGGGCCTGGCAAACGTGCTGGGCGCGCAGGTGTTGGCTGCCGTGCGTCGCTCTGAGCAGGCGCGGGTGCTGCGCGAGCAGGGTTATGAGGTGATCCTGCTCACGCAGCCCGAAGCATTGGCGGGCGAGGTCAATGCGGTGTTTGCCGGGGGCGCCGACGTGATTTTTGACACCACCGGTCACTGGCTGCCGGCCGCGGTGCCAGCGCTGGCGGTGTTTGGTCGGCTGGCCATTATTGCCGCGCCACTGGACGGGCACGTGCAATTACCTGCGCTGGCGCTGTACCGCAAAGGAGGCTCACTGATTGGCGTCAACAGCCTTCTATATAGCAGCACCGAGTGCGCACGCATGCTCAATCAATTTGGCCAGTACTTCGATGAAGGCTTACTGCCCGCGCCCCGCGACCTTGAACAAGCTCCGCTGGTGCAAGGGCTGGTCAGCTACGCTGAAGTCAACGCCGGGGCGAGCACCAAAGTGGTGCTGATTCCATAAATAAGCAACCTGTAGGAGCGAGCTTGCCTCGCGATCTTTTAAAGATCAAAAGATCGCGAGGCAAGCTC